>JAITCK010000158.1 GCA_031283115.1 Cellulomonadaceae bacterium
ACGAGAACACGGTGCCACCCTCGCTACTCGTGACGCTCGGGCGCTGGCCACCTACGACGCCCTCGGCATCGACACCCAGGTGCTGCGCACAACTCAGTGACGTTGATGGGAGTCTCCCGATGTTATCTTTCCCCAGAAACTTGCTTCAACCAGCGGCACACGGGACGAGCCAGCCCCCAATCGAACCAGAGCTCGCTCTTGTATCATCGCCGCATGGTCGCACTGGATGGTTCCACTCCTGTCGCTGTCGAGGAAGCCATCAGGGCCGAATCCTTCAACGCCGCCCCCGGCTCCGTCGTCTACATCCGCGATGAGGAGTGGCTGGTCACTCAGGTGGAGCCGACGACGGACGGGTTTTTCGTGTCTGTTGTGGGCCTTAGCGAACTGGTGAGGGACACAGAGGCCACCTTCTCGACGGCCATTGACGACATCGAGGACGCTGACCCTGCGGCAACGAATGTGGTTGCTGACGATTCTCCCCGTTATCGCAAGGCCCGCCTGTGGTTGGAGGCGATGCTGCGCAAGACTCCGGTCCCTTCCGTGGAGACGGCGTTGACAACGGCTCATCAGGGCCTGCTTGACCCGCTGCCCTACCAGTTTGCGGCGGTTCGTCAAGCACTTGACCCGGACAATCTCCGTCCGCGCATCCTTCTGGCCGACGCGGTGGGCCTGGGTAAAACTCTGGAAATCGGCATGATTCTTGTCGAGTTGGTTCGTCGGGGTCGTGGCGAGCGGATTCTTATTGTTACTCCCAAGCATGTCCTCGAACAGATGCAGGCCGAACTGTGGACGCGGTTCTCCCTGCCCTTCGTCCGCCTCGATTCGGCGGGCCTTCAGCGGGTTCGCCAAAAACTGCCAGCGAGCCGTAATCCGTTCGCCTTTTACAAGCGGGCGATTATTTCTATCGACACTCTCAAGTCGGATAAGTATGTGGCCCACCTGCGCAAGCATCGCTGGGATGCGGTTGTCATTGACGAGAGCCATAACGTCACCAACTCTTCGACGCAAAACTTTCGGCTGGCCACCATGTTGGCCCGGCAGACGGATGCGCTCATTCTTGCCTCCGCGACGCCGCACAATGGTGACCCTCGGTCTTTTGCTGCTCTGATTCGCATGTTGGAGCCGTCGGCGGTCAAACCCAACGGTATCGACCTTGATGCCGATGAGGTGAAACGGCTGATTATCCGCCGTCACCGGCATAGCCCCGATGTTGCGAGTGTGGTGGGGGCGGATTGGGCGGAACGTCAGGAGCCGGTCAATAAACTTATTCTTCCCAGTGACATCGAGGAGGAGATTGCCCGCGAACTGGAGGACACCTGGCTGTGGCCTGTCGGTGGAGCCAGCCCTTATTCGGGTCAGGGCGGCGTGACCCTGTTCCCGTGGACGTTGGCTAAGGCTTTCCTGTCGTCTCCGGCGGCGTTGACGGAGTCGGTCCGTAGTCGCTTGCGGGTTCTTGACGGGAAGGGGGAAGCCGCAGATGATGTGGATTCTCTTGTCGCGCCTGATGATGCTCCCATCGCTTTGACCGATGCCGATGCCGATGTCGATGATGATGAGGCAGCGGCGGGGGAATCGGCGACGTTGAGCCCTGCGGAATCGTCACCTGTCGCGGACAACGCATCAGGCTCGGGCACGGTGACCGCGGAACGTCAGGCCTTGCTCCGCCTCCAGGAACTTGCGGAACGTTCGATGACGGAGCCGTCGGCCAAGTATGCCGCCCTGCTGGACCACCTACGGTCTATCGGGGTGGGCAAAAACTCCACCATGCGGGCGGTGGTGTTTGGTGAACGGGTGGCCACGTTGGGCTGGCTGCGCGACAAACTCGCGGCAGACCTTGCCTTCAAGGCCGAGAATGTCGTCGTGCTTCACGGCGGTTTGTCTGATGATGAGCAGCAGCGGGTGGTGGATGATTTCAAGCGGGCGTCCACACCGGTTCGCGTCTTGGTGACGGGTGATATGGCTTCTGAGGGTGTCAACCTGCATTCGCAATGTCATCACCTGGTTCATTACGACATTCCCTGGTCGCTGATTCGGATTGAGCAGCGTAATGGCCGCATTGACCGGTATGGGCAGCGCAAGTCTCCGCAGATTACTACCCTTTTGCTGGACCCGCAGACCACCCGGAAGTTTGGTGGCGATATTCGGGTGTTGACGTCGCTGGTCAAGCGTGAGCACAACGCCCACCAGGCCCTCGGCGATACGGCGTCTCTGATGGGCCAGTATTCGGTGAAGGCGGAGGAGAAGGAGATTGCCAAGGTGTTGCGGCAGTCGGCCGCCTTGGATGATGTGGTGCGCACTGTCGACCAGGTGACGGAAGATGATGGCCCGGCGGGGTTGCTGGCCAGGCTGATGCAGTTGGGGTCCACATCTCAGGCGCAGCCGTCATTGAACCCGCCCGCTTCCAGTACCGCCGTTGAACTAGCGGACAGCAGTGGCATTTACGCCGATGATTTGGCCTTCCTTGAGGACGCCCTGACCCAGATTTACACGACACCTGGACATGAGCCGACTAATGGCGTGGCCTGGAAAAACATTCCTAACCAGGCTTTTGCGTCGCTGAAGCCGCCAGCCGATTTGCGGCAGCGACTGGAGGTGTTGCCGGTCTCCTATCTGACGGACCGTCGGGTTACCGAGACGCTGCGTTTTGCGACGACGGTTGCCAAGGGTAAGGCTGAGTTGGAGTCGGCGAAGTCTGCCGAGTCGACCTCCACCTGGCCAGAGGCTTGTTATCTCGCCCCGCTGCACCCAGTGCTGGATTGGGTGTCGGACCGGGCTTTGGCGGCCTTGGGGCGCAGCCAGGTGTTTGCGGTGCGGGGTGCTGTGGAGGAGGTGACGGTCCTGGTTCAGGCTGCCTTGTATAA
>JAITCK010000176.1 GCA_031283115.1 Cellulomonadaceae bacterium
CGTCTCCAACTTCACTGACGCCCACATCGAACGCATCGTTGACGCTACCGGCGTGGTACCGGCCGTCAACCAGATTGAAGTTCACCCCTACTTCGCCAACGACTCCCTGCGGTACGCCAGTGCCGCCCGCGGTGTTGCCGTCGAAGCCTGGTCGCCTATCGCCCAGGGTGCCGTGCTGGGTGACCCTGTCATTGGCGAGGTGGCTGCACGGGTGGAACGCACGCCCGCCCAAGTGGCCTTGCGTTGGGCTATCCAACGCGGCGACATTGTGTTCCCCAAGTCCATGTCGCAGGCCCGCATGGCAGAAAACTTTGCCCTCTTCGACTTCGAACTGGCCGACAGCGACATGGACGCTATCAGCGGCCTCGACCGGGACGGACGCACCGGCCCCGACCCGGACGTGTTCGACTGGATTCCTGCCTGATTCCCGGCCTGGATTCCTGCCTGATTTTGTGGATCCTGTCAGTGATTCCCGCCTGCGCGGCGCGTCTACCGGCGTCGCGTAGGCGGGTTTTCTTGCGCCACAGGCTGTGTCGCAGATTTCAGTTTGTGGCACAGGTCACAAAATAGGGGGTATTGTCGGTTATTCAATAGCAGTAGTATCGGATTCAACTATCCCTGATGACGTCATGAAGGCGACTGGTATGGCGAAGGCTACGTGGCCTATGCGATCTGTCCCGCGTGCACTACGCACGGCGGGATGCTGCGCGCTGGCTGCTGTCGCCTTGGTCGCCGCCACCGGAACAGCCCCACCTGTCGCCCTCGCCGCCGTCCCACACGCATCTGGCACCCTCACACGCACCGTTGACCTAGTAGAACACCCTGATCCCTCTGTCACGTTGACAGAAAACACGCAGCCGCCAGCCGTCACCGCAATCGGCGGCAGCGTCGAAACCCACTTCATCGTCACCAACACCGGCAACATCGAACTGACCGATATTCGCGTCACCGACCCGCACATGTCCGATGTAGCCTGCCCCTTCGCCACCCTCGCCCCCGGCGCCTCCATGACCTGCATTGGTACCTGGGGCCACATTTCCGCTGCAGAGTTAGGCGACGGCCACGCCGACGACGACGCCACCGTCACCGCCGCCTGGACCCTCCCCGGCAGCCACGACGACCGCCTCAACCCCGCCGACGCCCGAGGCCAAGTCACTGCCAACACCCGGCTATCCATCCCCTACGTCCCCATCACCAGCGACGAACCTGACCATACGGCCGCAGGTTCCGACGTGGGCGCCCCCGCGTTGGCCGTGACTGGACGCAAGCAAGGCGACGAAGCCCCCCAGCCTCCGGTCGCATCGAAAACCCCCGCGACAACAGAAGCCGCTGTGCAACCCGCCGTCGATGACCCGTCAACCACACTGGCCCTCGGCATGGCCATCACCCTCCTGTTCGCCTGCGTGCTAGGCGCAGTCGCCCGGAAAATCCCCGCCCTGGCCGCAAGCGCCGTCAGAAAACCTGCCAGGCGCCCTAGCTGAAACTAGGGGCAGGTGCACGGGCCGCTCTGTGGCGCCGCCGCGTTGATCGCAACCTTGATGCGCTGCCCTTGACGTCTCAGGCAGCATCTACAGTTCACGCATGGATCTTTTTGACGCGCTAGGCACGACGGGCACTGGCACGCCCGAGGTGGAGCGCGCCGGAACCTCCGCCCCCCTAGCCGTGCGGATGCGCCCCGCCACACTGGACGAGGTTGCAGGTCAAGCCCACCTGCTGGCGGCAGGGTCGCCTCTGCGGCGGCTGGTCGCGCCCGCCGATGCTGCAGCCCGACGGGCCGCTCCCGGGTCAGTCATCCTGTGGGGGCCGCCCGGAACCGGGAAAACGACCCTGGCCTACCTGGTGGCGTCCGGGTCGCAGCGGCGCTTTGTCGAACTGTCTGCCGTGACTGCCGGAGTCAAAGACGTTCGCGCTGTTATCGACGATGCCCGACGGCGGTTGGTCGCGTCTGGTGAAGAAACCGTCCTTTTTATTGACGAAGTCCACCGCTTTTCCAAATCCCAGCAGGATGCCCTGCTACCCGCTGTCGAAAACCGCTGGGTGACGCTGGTGGCGGCCACCACGGAAAACCCCTCCTTTTCCGTCAACTCGCCCCTGCTGTCCCGGTCACTCCTGCTCACCCTGCAACCCCTGTCTGACGACGATGTGCGGGCGCTAGTGCGGCGGGCCGTTGCCGACGAGCGGGGGCTGGGCGGGGCAGTCGCCCTAGAAGACGACGCTGAAAATCAGCTGGTGCGCATGGCAGGTGGGGATGCCCGCAAAGCCTTGACCGTGCTTGAGGCTGCTGCTGGAGCCAGCCTGTCATCGGAGGCTGCCGTCATTGATGTGGACACGATAGAGCGGGCTGTTGATGTGGCTGCCGTCCGGTACGACCGCGACGGAGACCAGCATTACGACGTCATCAGTGCCTTCATCAAGTCGATGCGGGGGTCTGACGTGGATGCGGCCCTGCACTATCTGGCCCGCATGGTCGCGGCAGGGGAGGATCCGCGCTATATCGCCCGCCGTCTCATGGTTCACGCGGCAGAAGACGTGGGCATGGCCGACCCGTCCGCCCTGCAAACCGCTGTCGCTGCTGCGCAGGCTGTACAAATGGTGGGGATGCCGGAGGGGCGCATCATCCTTGCCGAGGCGGTCATCCACATTGCGACGGCCCCCAAGTCCAACGCCGTCGTTGTCGGAATCGACTCGGCTATCGCCGATGTGCGGGCCGGAAAAATCGGTGACGTGCCACCCCACCTGCGCGACGCCCACTATGCGGGAGCCAAAGGTTTAGGCCACGGCAAAGGCTACGTCTACCCGCACGATGTTCCCGCAGGCGTCGCCCCCCAACAGTATCTGCCTGACGTGCTCACCGGCACCCGCTACTACCAGCCCACCGCCCGTGGCTACGAACGCCAAGTCACTGACCGCCTGACCAAAGTGCGCG
>JAITCK010000038.1 GCA_031283115.1 Cellulomonadaceae bacterium
GGGGACGAGGCGGACGTGCCCGAGTTCGGCTGCCACGCCGTGTTTGCCGCGCAGCAACTGGCCGTCGGAGATGATGGCCCCGCCGAGTCCGGTGCCGATGGTGAGCATGAGCATGTCGGTGGAGTCGCGGCCTGCGCCGAACCGGTATTCGGCCCATCCGGCAGCGTTGGCGTCATTTTCGACGATGACAGGCACGTCGATGGTGATCAGTTCGCTGATCTTTTCGGAGAGCGGATAGTTGCGCCAGGCGATGTTGGGGGCGAAGGACACGGTTTTACGGTCGGAGGCGATGAAGCCTGCAGCGGCTACGCCGACGGCGCCGATTTCGTAGTCTTCAGCGAACATGTTGACGGCGGTGGCGATGTCGCGGTTGATGGATTCGGCGTCTTGCGCGTCCGTTTTTACTTTGGTGCTGGCCAGGATTTCACCGTGGTCGTTGACCACACCGATGCCGATTTTTGTTCCGCCAATGTCTACGCCAATTGCATGCATACGCCATACCCTAGCGGCGGCGGTGCGTTGCCACACCCTGACGCCGCTCCTTGCGTAAAGTGGGCGCCATGTTGACCGCCATCGTGCTCATTGACACTGAACCTAACCAGATTCCTGAGGTTGCCGCGCAGGTGGCGAACCTTGACGGCGTTTCCGAAGCCTATTCGGTGGCAGGCAAGTGTGACTTGGCCGCTGTGGTGCGGGTGCGCGACCATGAGGCTCTGGCTGATGCCATTGCTGACGGTATCTCTAAGGTGCCTGGCGTGTTGCGCACGGAAACTCTCATCGCTTTTCGCACGTACAGCAAGGTTGATTTGGAGCAGGCTTTCGCTCTCGGCTTGGAGTGAGGCTTTCTGACAGTTTCCTTGCGGTGACTTCCTTACAGTGACGATGCCTGGAAGGTGTTGCACTGTTGCAGGGAGTTGTTTTGGTAGCCGATGGTGAACCATTTGACGCGCTGGGCTGAGGTGCCGTGCGTGAAGGATTCCGGGTTGGGTCGGCCTCCGCCTAGGGATTGAATGTGGTCGTCTCCCACGGTTTGGGCGGCTTCGATGGCGTTGGTTAGTTGGGCTTTGGTGATGGGTTCGAGGAAGGGACGTCCCGTGTTGGGGTCGATGGTGGTGGAGGCTTGTCCGGCCCACATGCCGGCCAGGCAGTCGGCCATGAGTTCGATTTTCACGGAGTCTGAGTCGGCTCCGCTGCCGCCACGGCGGGCTTGATCCATCACACCGGTGATCTGTTCTACGTGGTGGCCTACCTCGTGGGCGACCACGTATTCTTCGGCGAAGGATCCGTCTTTGCCGCCAATTTGCGCAAACATTTGGTCGAAGAAGGTGACGTCTTCGTAGAGGGTTTGGTCGCCAGGACAGTAGAAGGGGCCGGACGCGCTGGTGGCGGCCCCGCAGGCGGTGTTGACGCTGCCGGAGAAGGAGACAGCGTCGGGTAGCACGTACTTGATGCGGGCCTGTTGGGGCAGGGTTTGGGTCCAGTAGGCGTCCAGGGCGTACATGGTGGCTGACAGGCGACATTCGCGGTCGGAGTTGGCTTGGTCGGCGGTGCAGGTGCCTACGTCGCCGGATTCGTCGCTGGCGCGCAAGTCACCGGTTCCGATGCCGCCGTTGCCGAGTTGACCGGCCACTTGGTTGAGCACGTCGCCTGCGTCTCCGCCGCTGAGCAGCACGATGACCACGCCGATGAGGAGGGCGCCGATGCCTCCCCCACCAAGTTTCATGCCCATGCCGCCGCCACCGCCGGATGACCGCTTGACACGTCCGCCTTGAAATGTTCCGCCATCTTGGAAACTCACCCTTCCAGGGTAAATCTCTCACGGCGCCTGCGCACAGCAAACACTGCATACCGTGACAAACCCGTGACATGTTGCCCGTGGTGCTTGTCTCTGCATCTTGGAGCGGAGGCGCGGTGACGCGGCGGCTGGGCGACGCTTGGCCAATGCGAAACCATCTAGCGTCACTAAACGGGCCATTCAGCGCCATTTGATCACGATTTGGTCACGGCGGGTTGAGGGTATTCCTCGACGCTGAACCACCCCTTCAGCAAAAGCAACCGACCCTCACACGAGAGAGCACCACATCACCGTGAGTACCCAACTCGACACCGCCCCTGCGCCCATCGCCGCCACCCTCGATAGTGTCGCCGCACCGCGCAGTGTTTTCCGCACCAAACTCGGCTTCGTCCTGGCTGCCGCAGGCTCGGCCGTGGGCCTGGGCAACGTCTGGCGGTTCCCCTACTTCGCAGCCACCTACGGTGGTGGAACCTTCCTCTTCGCCTACCTGCTCATCGCCTTCGTCTTTGGCCTAACCATCATGGTCACGGAAATCGCCATCGGCCGTGCCACCGGATCCAGCCCACTAGCCGCCTTCGGCAAGATCTCACCGAAGTTCAAGTTTGTCGGCGTGCTCGCCCTGGCCGTGCCTGCCATCATCTTCCCCTACTACTCCGTCATCGGCGGCTGGGTGGGGCGGTATGCCTTCTCCTTCCTCACCGGGGGTGGCGCCGCTGCAGCAGAGGCTGGCTACTTCGGCTCCTTCATCTCCGGGGTCTGGAGCCCCATCTTCTGGCTGGCCGTGTTTATCGCCTTCTGCGCCTTCTTCGTGGCCCTGGGTGTGCAGAAGGGCATTGAGAAGATCAACCTCGTCGGCATGCCCGTCTTCATCGTCATGCTCATCGCTCTGGCCGCCTACGGCCTCACCCTGCCCGGCGCCATGGACGGCTTCCTGCACTATGTGCGCCCCGACTTCTCTGAACTGTCGGTCAACACCTTTATTGCCGCCACCCGTCAAATCTTCTTCTCCCTGTCTCTGTCCATGGGTGTGATGATCACCTACGGGTCGTACCTCAAAAAGCAGCAGAGCATTGAGAAGTCCTCCCTGCAGATTGCCGGTGTGGACACGGGCGTCTCGCTCGTTGCCGGTGCGCTGGTCATCCCCGTTGTTGTCGCCTTCATGGGCGTCGAGGGCCTAGGTCAGGGGGCGGGCATGTTGTTTGTCACCATCCCGCAGGTCTTCGCCCTCATCCCCGGCGGCGGCTTCGTCGGCGCCCTCTTCTTCACCCTCATGTTCATCGCCGCCGCCACCTCAGGCATCTCCCTCATGGAGCCGACCGTAGCCGCCCTCATGGAAAAGACCAACTGGACCCGCAAGAAGGCCGCACTGCTGATTGCTGTAGGCTCCTTCGCCCTGGCCATGCCGACAACCCTGGGCTTCGGGGTGTGGAACCACATCCGTATCGGCCACCTCGACATGCTGGGCATGATGAGTTTCCTCACCGACACCCTGCTCATGCCCATCGTCGCCCTGCTCACCGCCGTGATGATCGGCTGGGTTGTCGGCCCCAAGGTCATCGCCGCCGTGGTCACCGATGAGGGCAAGCGCTTCCGCGCCGAGAAGGTCTACACCTTTGTCATCAAGTGGATTGCCCCGCCCGCCCTGGTCGCCATCTTCGCCTCCTCCCTGCTGCTGGCCTTTGGAGTGATTTCGCTGTGACCCCCTCCACGCTCGCCCCGTCAACCTCTGACTCGAGCGTGCAGGCCAACGCCGGGATCCTCGCCACCATAGATGGTGATGCTCCCAGCGAAAGCCGTCCACGCAAGAGTGTCTTCAGTTCCAAGCTGGGCTTTGTCCTGGCCGCCGCCGGATCTGCCGTGGGCTTGGGCAACGTGTGGCGGTTCCCCTACTTCGCGGCCACCTACGGTGGTGGAACCTTCCTCTTCGCCTACCTGCTCATCGCCTTGACCTTCGGCATCATGCTCCTCATCGCCGAGGTCGCCATCGGTCGTGCCACCGGGCACGGTCCGGTGGCAGCCTTCCGTCAGCTTGACCGCCGCTTCACCAGCGTTGGCGTGCTGGCCATGCTGGTCCCGGCCATCATCTTCCCCTTCTACTCCGTCATCGGCGGCTGGGTGACGCGGTACGCCTTCGTCTTCCTCACGGGCGGGGCAGCGGCTGCCGCCGAAACCGGGGCGTTTGGGGCCTTCACCTCGCAGACGTGGGGGCCTATCGGCTGGCTGGCCGTCTTTATCCTTGCCACTGCGGTGCTGGTCGCCCGTGGCATCAACAAGGGCATTGAGCGCATCAACCTCATCACCATGCCCATCTTTATCGTCATGCTGCTGGGCCTGGCCATCTACACGCTGACCCTGCCGGGTGGCACCGAGGGCCTGCGCCACTTCCTGCTACCCGACTTCAGTGAACTGTCGGCCAACACCTTTATTGCCGCCACGCGACAGTCCTTCTTCTCCCTGTCCCTGGCTTCGGGGGTCATGGTCGCCTACGGCTCCTACATGAAAAAGTCAGCCAGCATTGAGAAGGCCGCCTTCCAGATTGGCGTCTTCGACACGACGGCCTCCATCATCGCCGGTCTGCTGGTCATTCCCGCCGTCGTCGCCATCATGGGCATCGACGGGCTGGGGCAGGGTGCGGGTTTGCTCTTCGCTACCCTCCCCCACGTTTTCGCGTCCATGCCTGGAGGGGCCATTGTCGGCGCGATCTTCTTCGTCCTCATGCTCGGGGCCGCCGTCACGTCCAGCATTTCCATGCTGGAGGTTGTCGTCAACTCCCTCATGGACAGAGCCAAGTGGTCGCGGCTCAAGGCCACGGTTGTCACCTCAGTGGGCGGGTTCCTCTTCGGCCTGCCGGTCACCCTGGGCTTTGGCGTGTGGAGCAACGTCCGCCTGGGAGGCCGCGACATTCTCGGCATGATGAACTTCCTCACCGACACCGTGATGATGCCCCTGGTGGGCCTCGGCACCGTGCTGGTGGTGGGCTGGGTGATCGGCCCCCAACGCATCATCGCCGCCGTGCACCAGGACGGTCAGCTCTTCCGCACCGAAAAAATGTTCGTCGTGCTCATCAAGTGGGTGGGGCCAGCGCTGTTGACCGGCCTGGTGGCGACCTCCTTCCTCATGGCCTTTGGGGTCATCACCCTGTAAGGCACCCGCCCTGGACGGTGAGGCAGTTCAGGTGACCAGTTACCGACAGCAGCACCGCGCAAAACCACGGGATGCACGTCGATTGAGTGCGTGCGCTTCAGCGTGCCAACCGCGTTGAAGTGCACCTCTCACCTAGGCTGAAAGGATGAGTTCGACAATCATGGGTGTTTCTGAAGAAGTTGAAACGGCAGGGAAGCGGACACGCTTGTCTGCGGAAAAACGCCGCGCCCTGCTGGTCGATTTGGGTGTTGAATGGCTGGCCAGCCGACCTCTTGAAGAGATCACGCCTGAAGGCTTGGCTGAGGCTGCCGGGGTGTCATCGGGCCTGATGTTCTATTATTTCGGCACGCGACAGGGCCTGCACGCAGAGATCCTTCACGCTGCCGCACAAAAGTTGTGGAGCGCTATTGACCCGCCTGAAAAGATGCCTCCACACGCCCGCATCTACTACATGTTGATGACGGCTGTGAACTATGCGGCAGCAAATAATGCGCTGTTTTGGGCGATCAACCAGTCCATGTATTCCTTTGAACCACAGATTCGTGATGCCACCTTGCCGGTGCGCGAAGATGCCATCGAGTATGTTTGTTCGGCCTTATTCGAGATGGGTGTGCCGGATGTTCCGGCTATCCGGGTGTGTGTGCGCACCTGGGTGATCACTGTCGAGTCGCTGCTGAGAAACCAGTTCCAGTTACGGCACAAAGACCCTCGCAACCCAGAAAACCTCGACACGAGCCTCATCTCGTCCATTCTTGAACATTCCCTGTTCGGGATGATTGACACGTCGTTGACCTGGACGCGGTCGAGGGCCAACGAAGAATCCGTGACCAGCCACCTGGCCGCCACGCAAGGAGCCTAACCCGCCCGCCTCATCCTGCCGTCATCCGGCAGGGGCACCGAGACCCCTGCCTTCTTCGCTGTCTGGCGTTGTCAGGCTGCCAGTTGGTGGGCTTCTCCCGTGCGGGCCAGATGCCGCAGGCCGGTGTCTGCGCGCTCTTGGGTGATGAGTTTTCGCCGTTGAACTAGCCAGGCGGGAACAACAATGACCAGGGCCGCCAGCCAGGCCAGGGGTGCGGCCAGCACGGCGCCCGTGAAGCCCAGCGGCCCCACCAGCAACAGGGCCGCGACCACACGCAGCAGGGTTTCAGCGGTGACAGCCATGGAAGGAATGGATGACACGCCCAAGCCTTGCAGGGTGTTTCGCAGCACGAACTTCACGCCCTGCACCATGTAGGCGGCCGCCATGAGGGCGAAATAGGTTTGCACCAGGCCTAGCACTTCATGTGCGTGCACGCCCACAAAGAGGCTGGCGATGGGGCGGGCCAGCAGCCACATGGTCACCCCCAGCAGGCCAGCAAAACCGACGGCCACCAGGGTGAGGCGGAAGACTCCCAGGCGGATGCGGTGCCACTGTTGGGCTCCCCGGTTTTGCGCGGTGAAGGTCACTTGGGCGATACCGAAGGACAGCAGGGGCATCATCACGAGCCCTTCAACGCGGACTGCCGCCGTGAAGGCGGCCACCGTGGTGGCGCCTAAGCCGTTGACGGCGAACTGGAGGGCCAGCACACCGACAGCCAGCATGGAGGTTTGCAAGCCCATTTGCAGGCCAGGGCGCAGGGTCTCCCCCATCTCGCGGGCGGTGACGCGCAGGTCGGCGCGGGTGATGCGCAGTGCGGGAACTTTTTTGATGATGACGATGACGCAGGCAACCACTGCGGCGCCTTGGGCGACGATGGTTGCGGCAGCGGCACCGCCTAGCCCAAATCCCAGCCATCCCACCAGCAGCACAACCAGTCCAGCGTTGACTAGGGTGGAAGCGATGAGGAAAACCAGCGGCGTTTTTGCGTCGCCTACGGCCCGCAGGGCAGCGCTCACATAGTTGAAGGCGACTGTCGCGCTGGCGCCGATGAAGGTCACTACCAGGTAGCGGGTGGCGCCGTCGATGATTTCTGGCGGGGTGCGCAGGGCGACAAGGAGGTTGTGGGAGAACAGCACGCCCACGGCGGTGAGGATGACGCCGATCACGGTCGAAGCCAAGAGGCCAGCGGCCACGTATCGGCGCATTTGCGGCAGGTTTCCGGCGCCGAAGGCCCGCGATACGGGGATGGTGAGGCCAGCCGATGACCCCCAAGAAAATCCGATGACAAGAAAGAGGACTGTTCCGGCTGACCCGACGGCTGCCAGGGCGTCTACGCCGATGAGCCTGCCCACCACGGTTGCGTCAGTGAAGGCATACATCTGCTGGAAGATGTTGCCCAGCAGCAAGGGCACGGCAAAAGCGAGGATCTTGCGCGTGGGCG
>JAITCK010000112.1 GCA_031283115.1 Cellulomonadaceae bacterium
ACCTGGCTCGGGTCAAACCCAACACCTTAGGCAACACCCGCGTCTTGTTGACCTTGTGACGGCGTTGTGACGCGATTTACGTTAGTTCACTTCAAGTTGGTTCAACCATACTCGTGGACCGACGTGTTGGACTCGGGTGGAGGCTACTTCTACGGCGCTGGTGACAGCGGAAGGTAGTCCAACCCCGGAGGCGAGGGCTGCGACGAGGGCGCCATGGAAGGCGTCGCCTGCGCCCAGGGTGTCGACGGCGGCTACTTCGGGTATGTCAACCAAACCAGCTTGGAAGCCGTCTCCGGCATGCCATTCAGCGGGGTGGGGGCCGTGGGTGATGACCACGCCGCGAGCGCCGCGTTCGAAGAGTCCGGCGACCAAGTGGTCGTCGTCGGGCAGGGTGAAGTCGTCGCTGGCTGCAACAACGTCGGCTGCGGGGATGAGGTCAGTGAAGATGGGCCGCCATCGTCCCGCATCAAGGACGACCAGCGGACGATCATCCGCCCGTCCGTCCAGCCAGGCCAGCACGGCCTGCGTCAAAGCCGGATGGTGTCCGTCGAAGAGCACCACTTCCGGCGCAGGCAGGCCGTCAAGCAGGTCAGCGGTAGGCGTGGGGGCGACGCTCAACGCCCCGTCTGCGGAGATGACGGATCTGACTCCTGTTGCGTCGTCAACGAGCACTGCCGAGACAGCCAGGGGGAAGTCGACCGCCCCGGCAGCCGTATCGACGACGGTCACGCCGCAAGTTTCCAGGTCGGCTCGCGCTGCTGCCGCTACCGGCGACGTGCCAAGCGCCGTCACCAGCACGGCGTCAACACCTAGGGCGGCAGCCGTGACTGCGGCGTTGGCGGCAGGCCCGCCAGCGGCTACATCTTGCCGTGAGGCCGTCACCTTCTCGTTAGCGCTGGGCCTCCCGTTCGCCCGATGAACCACATCGAGCGTAGTCAGCCCAACAAACCAGCAGACCGTCATCTCATCACCTCGTGCATGTCAGGGTCGGAGCGCCCCGTCCCTCACCTACAAGTTGGCGGTGCCGTCAACGGCGTGAGGTTCAATGGCGGCGATTTCGGCGTCTGTCAAAGGTCCGGCAGCCAACGCCCCGACAGTGTCTTCCAGCTGTTTCACCGATGATGCGCCTACCAGGGCGGAGGTGATGCGGTCATCGCGCAGCACCCAGGAGACAGCCAACTGGGCCAGGGTTTGTCCACGCCCGGCAGCGATGTCGTTGAGGGCGCGGGCACGTTCCAGGTAGGTCGTTGACAGGTTGGATGCCGACAGGAAGGGCGAGTCGGGGCGGGCAGCCCGCGAACCTGCAGGAGCCTGACCGTCCAGGTAGCGGCCCGTCAACAAGCCTTGTTGCAGGGGGGAGAAGACGATGGCGCCCACACCAATATCGCCGAGCACGTCAACGAGCGACTCAGTTTGGGGGCCGTCGTAGGCGTCCACATGGGCGGGGTTTTCTACATGCCGGTTGAACATGGAGTAGCTGGGCTGGTGGATGAGCAGGGGCACGCCCAGGTCATCAAGGAGGGCAGCGGCTTCGCGGGTGCGGGCGGGCGAATAGTTGGATACGCCTGCGTAGAGGGCTTTGCCGGAGTGGACGGCGGCGGCCAGGGCGCCCATCGTTTCTTCGAGGGGCGTGGCAGGGTCGGGCCGGTGGTGGTAGAAGATGTCTACATGGTCGAGACCCATCCTGCCTAGGGATAGGTCGAGGCTGGTCAGCAGGTATTTGCGGGATCCCCAGTCGCCGTAAGGTCCCGGCTGCATGTCGTATCCGGCTTTGGTGGACACAATCCATTCGTCGCGGTAGGGGGCCAGATCTTTGGCGACGATGCGGCCAAAGTTTTCTTCTGCCGACCCTGCGGGTGGGCCGTAGTTGTTGGCCAGGTCGAAGTGGGTGATGCCCAGGTCGAAGGCGCGGCGGGCGGTGTCGCGTTGTTTTTGGAAGGGGTCGGTGTCACCGAAGTTGTGCCACAGGCCTAGGGATAGGGCAGGCAGCATGAGACCTGACCGGCCTACGCGACGGTAGGTCATCGTCTCGTAACGGTCGGCGGCGGGCAGGTAAGCGGATGCAAGGGCCATGCCCGCCATTGTGCCAGAAGAAAGGGCTACCGTTTGTGGCGGGCTTCGCGGGAGGCGCTAGAAACTACCGGTCAGGCTCCGGCGTTGAGGCGGGGAGCTGTCGGCCCGTCAAAGGCTCCGGCTCGGGGCACGTCAGTCCCGGCGGCAGCCTCCTCCATCACCGGTTCGGCAGGCACTTTGAGTTCGCCACGGAAGGTGAACTCGCCCAGAATCCCCTCGCCTTCAGCGTCCACAACCACCAGGTCGCCGGCTTTGAGTTCACCGAAAAGAATCTTCTCGGATAGGGCGTCCTCAATCTCGCGCTGAATGGCACGTTTGAGAGGCCGGGCGCCCAGCACCGGGTCCTAGCCCTTGTCAGCCAGCAGCGTCTTAGCGGCGTCAGTGAGTTGCAGGCCCATATCTTTGTCGGCCAGTCGTTTGTCCAACTTGGCGATCTCCAAGTCAACAATCTGGACAATCTCGTCACGGGTGAGCTGCGGGAACACAATCACGTCATCGACACGGTTGAGGAACTCAGGCCGGAAGTTCTGTTTGAGTTCGTCACCCACCTTGGCCTTCATCCGTTCGTAGCCGGTGAGAGTGTCGTTACCCATCTGGAAGCCCGTCATCACACCCTTAGCGATGTCCTTGGTGCCCAGGTTGGTGGTCATAATGATCACCGTGTTTTTGAAGTCAACCATGCGGCCTTCAGCGTCCGTGAGGCGGCCTTCTTCCAGCACTTGCAGCAGGGAGTTGAAGATGTCCGGGTGGGCTTTCTCAATCTCATCGAACAACACCACAGAGAAGGGCTTGCGGCGAACCTTCTCCGTAAGTTGGCCGCCCTCGCCGTAACCAACATAGCCGGGAGGCGATCCGAACAGGCGGGACACTGTGTGCTTCTCCTGGTATTCAGACATGTCCAGTTGCAGCAGGGCGTTCTCGTCATCAAAGGGGAATTCGGCCAGAGCCTTAGCCAACTCGGTTTTACCCCCGCCCGTAGGCCCAGCAAAGATGACGGAGCCGCCGGGCCGTTTGGGATCTTTCAAACCGGCGCGGGTACGGCGAATAGCCTGCGACAGGGCCTTGATAGCCGCATCTTGGCCGATGACCCGCTTGTGCAGTTCATCTTCCATGTGAAGCAGACGGGTGGATTCAGCCTCGGTGAGTTTAGCGACCGGCACGCCAGTGGACATGGCCAGCACTTCAGCGATGATGTCCTCATCGACGACGGCTGTCGTATCCAGTTCGCCCGCCTTCCAGGCCCGCTCCTTCTCAGCCCGCTTATCCGTCAACTGCTTCTCCGTGTCACGCAGAGCGGCAGCCTTCTCAAAGTCTTGCTCGTCAATGGCCGCCTCTTTTTCACGCCGGGCGTTAGCGATCTCTTCGTCAATGGCTTTGAGTTCCGGCGGGGCCGTCATCCGGCGAATCCGCAGGCGGGCGCCCGCCTCGTCAATGAGGTCGATAGCCTTGTCCGGCAAAAAGCGGTCGTTGATGTAGCGGTCGGCCAGGGTGACGGCAGCAACGATAGCGTCGTCGGTGATAGAGACCCGGTGGTGGGCTTCGTAGCGGTCACGCAAACCTTTGAGAATTTCAATGGCGTGGGCTGTGGTCGGCTCCGGCACCTGAATGGGCTGGAAGCGGCGCTCTAAGGCGGCATCCTTTTCCACATACTTGCGGTACTCGTCCAGGGTGGTTG
>JAITCK010000146.1 GCA_031283115.1 Cellulomonadaceae bacterium
CGCCGTGACCGCTGCCGTCCCCTTTGACGATGCAGCCGTTACCCCCCGTCGCACCGACCGGTCCCTGTGGCCGGACGTGGCTGACGAGATTGCTGCCGACGGGGTTTTCCGCAACTCCATCGACACTGACTCGGCCGTGGCGGCCTCCCGCGAATGGGCCAGCCGCATCATCGACCGTCAGGCGTCCGGCTACCAGGGCGTCCAAGCCCCGCTCACTGAAACCACTGAGGCTGTTGACGATGCTGTAGCCCGGTCAGTTGCAGCCCAGCAGACCTGGGCTGCCGTGCCTGTTGCCGCCCGCGCCCAGGCCCTCCACGCTATCGGTCGCCGCTTGGAAGGCGCCCGCTTCGACCTCATTGCCGCCGAAGTTCATGAGGCAGGCAAGACGGTGGCCGAAGCCGACCCGGAAGTCACCGAAGCCATCGACTTCGCCCACTACTATGCCGGATCCGCCCTGGCTCTTGACGGGCTAGAAGGCGCCACTTTCACCCCCCACGGTGTCACCCTGGTCACCCCGCCCTGGAACTTCCCTGTCGCCATCCCCGCAGGTGGCGTGCTCGCGGCCCTGGCAGCAGGCTCGTCCGTCATCGCCAAGCCTGCCAGCCCCACCCCCCGCTGCTTCGAGTTGGTTATCGACGCCGTTCACGCCGGTTTGGACGATGCCGCCGACGCGACCGGGTTGAGCAGTGAACTCAACCGTGACCTGGTTCAGTTTGTCCGCTTCGGTGACCGGGCTGTGGGTCGCCACCTGGTCACACATGACGATGTCGCCCGCGTCATCCTCACTGGCTCCATTGAGACCGCTGAACTCTTTGCCTCGTGGAAGCCCGGGCGGCCCGTGCTGGCGGAAACTTCCGGCAAAAACTCCATCATCGTCACCCCGTCCGCCGACATCGACCTGGCTGTTGCCGACGTGTTGCGGTCAGCTTTTGGCCATGCAGGCCAGAAATGCTCGGCTGCCTCACTGGCCATCCTGGTCGGGTCTGTCGGTGACCCGTCGTCCGCGACCGGTGAGCGCTTCCGCCGTCAACTCATTGACGCCGTGAAATCTCTGGCCGTGGGTGCGCCCACCACATTGTCCACCGTGATGGGGCCGCTCACCGAGCCTGCCGGAGACAAACTGACCCGCGCCCTGACCGTGCTGGAGCCCGGAGAGACCTGGCTGGTGGAGCCCCGCCTGCTGGACGACCAAGCTGCCGCCGCTGGCCTGGGCGACAACCGCCTGTGGACTCCCGGCCTGCGCGCCGGCGTGGCCCCCGGCCCCTGGTTCCACCGCTCCGCGGCCGTCGGACCCGTGTTGGGCCTGATGACGGCCGCCAGCCTGGACGAGGCCATTGCCCTGCAAAACGCCACCGCCTTTGGCCTCACCGCTGGCCTGCACTCCCTGGACAGCGACGAAATCGCCCTGTGGAAAGACCGCGTTGAAGCCGGAAACCTTTACATCAACCGCCACATCACCGGTGCCATCGTGCAACGCCAGCCCTTCGGCGGCTGGAAAGCCTCATCGGTAGGCCCAGGCTCCAAGGCGGGCGGCCCCCACTACGTGGCCATGCTGGGCCAGTGGGCCGACTCTGGCGACGTGCCCTCCCGCCACGACGACGCTGCCGCCTGGCTGGCTTGGGCCAAAGCCGACGACGCCCGCGCCTGGGCGCTCTTGTCGCAGGACGTTGACCCGACCGGCCTGGCTGCGGAAGAAAACACCTTCCGTCTGCGCCCCATCGACATGTTGACCGTCCGTGTCGGCGACGGTGCCACCGAAGTGGAGGTGGAGCGCGTCATCAACGCCGCCCGCACCGTCGGCACTGACGTTGTGGTCAGCCGTGTGGGCGGGGAAAGCTCCCACGACGCCTTCGCCGCAACCGTCGCTGCAGGTCAGGTTCCCGGTCGCATCCGCGTTATCGGGGCCACCCCCGGCCTGCACGATGCCGCCGCAACCGTTCTTGGCACCACCACCGTGCTAGACGCCCCCGTGGTCGCTTCCGGTGCCCGCGAACTGCTCACCGTTTTGCGTGAACAAGCCGTCAGCCGCACCAAGCACCGTTATGGCCACATCAAACACTGAATACTGCAGTCTGACGGCTGCCTGTGCGGCTTGATCGGAAGCCCCACTGGGGGCTTCCGATGCCTTACCTGTGCCAGCCCGTAAATGGCTGGCTGGGTGTCCATGGCGGTTTCGTCAAACCACGACCGCCGAGTTGACGTGACCGCCGCGTACCGCGAGTGGGTACGTTACGTTGACGGGACGGTGGCGCCGTGGTCGGCGGCTACCCAGCCGACCCGCTTGGTGAGTTTGGGGTTGGCGAAATACCAGACGGCCACATCGAAGATACGCAGCGGCGTGACCCTGTCCATGTTGAGTCCAGCCCGCTGACCTAGGGCCTCCAGTTGCAGGTGCAGGGGCGTGGAGCCACCCGACTGCATGAGGTCGCGCATGACAGCCCACTGCGGTCCGGCGTCACGCAAACCCAGTTCAGCGCCCACAATAGGTTCGAAGATGGGGATGAGGCGGGCGCGTTTGCGAGCCAGAAGTTTGGACGCGACCGGCTGGGTGATGCCTTTGAGATGCCGCAACTGTGTCCACAGTTGACGGGCGGGAGAATTGG
>JAITCK010000206.1 GCA_031283115.1 Cellulomonadaceae bacterium
GATGCCACGCACCAGCATGGGATCCCATCCCAGCCGTTGAGCGATACCGCCAGCGACGCCACCCACCCACCGTTCTTCGGTGCGATAGATGTTGCTGCGGCGGATCGAGTTGAAGAACCCGTCGCCTGCCGCCTGCGGGGGGGCGACAGGAGGCACAGTGCCTGACGGGGCTGCGGTGGGTTGTGCCGCGCCGAAGGGTGCTGCCCCTGGCGTTGCGGTGGCCGATGTCGGCGTGGACTGCGCCTGCGGCGCGTCGTGCATGGTGCCGTCACGCAGGCTGTCGTTGCCTGCCGGGGACACGGGAACCTGCTGTTCTGTGCTCATGCCTTCACCCTGCCAGCCGCCAGGCCTCCACCTCAACGAGGGACACCCCTGACCTCACCCTGAAAAACACCCTGAGCCGTGCCAGGTGCCCCCCTGATTCCAGGGGTAAACCCTGGGAATCCTAGCTTTGACGTGCGACCATCAACCCATGACCTCATCCGATGCGACGCCTGCGGCGGCGGTAGTTGCTATACAGCCTGCTTCACCGTCCGTACCGACGACGGCTGCCACAAAGCCCCCCGCCCCCCTGCTGGGGCCGCGCCTGCCTTTACGCCGTCCCCCACAGGGCCGATGGATTGCTGGCGTGTGTGCTGGCCTGGCTATTCACACGGGCCTCCCGGTCAAAGTGGTGCGCGTCCTGGCGGCCCTGCTGGGTGCTGCAGGTGGCCTGGGTGTGCTGCTGTATCTCTTCTGGTGGCTGACCATCCCATCGGGCGACCCGCAGGTTGCTGCAGACCAGGCCCGTGAACCGGCCCTCGCCCGCCTGGCGCCACGCCTGCGCCTGTCTACTGTGGGTGGCGCCCTACACCGCCGCGACGTACTGATCGGCGTGGGAGCCCTGGCTGCTGCCTTGCTGCTGGTGGCGTCCCGGCAGCAGTGGGACTGGCATCAGACATGGATTATTCCGGCAGTGCTGGCTTTGGCTGGCCTGGCGCTCGGCTGGTCGCAAGTGGATTCAGCCATCAGCGGTCAGGCCGACGGGCAGGCTGCTGGTGGCGAGGCAGGCAGCGCTGGCGATGGTTCCGCCGCCATCCCCCAACCGGTGCTGCTGCGTCTGCTGGGAGGCCTAGCCTTGGTGGCGGCCGGGGTGGTCGCTTTTGTGGGCCAGGATGCCCCGAGTTGGGCCATGTTGCAGGTGGCGGCTGCCGTGCTTGCTGTGCTGGTGGGTTTCGGCCTGGTGCTTGCCCCCTGGTGGGTGCGGTTGGCTCGTGAGTTGGGTGATTCTCGGGCGGCCCGGGCTCGTGAAGCCGAACGAGCTGACATTGCCGCCCACCTGCATGATTCCGTGCTGCAAACGTTGGCTCTCATTCGCGCCCAGGCTGGTGACGCTGACGCTGTCGCCCATATGGCCCGCGCCCAGGAACGTGAACTGCGCGAATGGCTATACACGGACCGTAAGGCTGCCGGAACATCCCTAGCTGCCGAACTACGAACCCTGGCCGGGGAGGTTGAAGACGCCAAGATTGGCAAGCCTGGCGCGACCCCTGCCGCCACTATCGAAGTGGTGATCGTCGGCGACTGCCTGCCCGACGACGCCACTACGGCCCTGCTGGGCGCCACCCGTGAAGCCCTAGTCAATGCGGTGGCGCATGGCCGCCCGCCCGTCACCGTCTACGCCGAAATCACCGGAACCGCCGCCGACGTGTTCATCCGTGACCGAGGCGACGGCTTCGACCTCACCACTATCGACGACGACCGTTTGGGCGTGCGCGAATCCATCATCGGTCGGATGCGCCGCCGCAACGGCACCGCCACCGTCACCAGCCGCCCCTCCTGGGGCACCGAAATCCACCTCCATTTACCTCGCACGGCAGCCCCTCCCCTACAACCCACCCTGTGACAGCGCTCCTGTCTCACGTCAAGTTGTTGGCAGGTTTCCTGGCTTAGTGCTACCTTGAAGAGGTTCGCGGATCGGAGCACATACCAACACCAAGGGCG
This sequence comes from Cellulomonadaceae bacterium, assembly GCA_031283115.1. Classification (GTDB taxonomy): domain Bacteria; phylum Actinomycetota; class Actinomycetes; order Actinomycetales; family Cellulomonadaceae; genus Xylanimonas. The sequence continues at coordinate 1,984 of JAITCK010000206.1, forward strand.
CTCACATGTTCAAGAAACCGATCACAACCTCTGCCGTTGTCGTTTTGCTAACCGTCGGCTTTGTTGCCGGGGCCGCACCTGCCACGGCACTTGCACTCGACGGGAACATGCCCACGTGCGGCGCTAAGAAAGCCGGAGTCAGGATAACCAAAAATGCTGGCGCTATCGCCACAATGACGGCACCCATCAACGTCATCGGGGTGGCCCCCACAACATCAGGAACTTTCACTACCATTGGGAATCAACCAAGTGGATACTGGTCAGCCACAGGCGCGACAATGACAAACGCTTGGGGCGTCTGCGGGTGAGTTTGACATCTACACAACGACGGTTTCTTATCGGCGTTGCTGTCGTGCTACCAGTTGCTCTCAGTGCCTGCTCGTCGCAACAGCCCCCAACTCTTGTCGAGGCGTGGGTTGAGCCTGCGTGGATGGCTCAATCTCGCCAAGAAGTCGAAGAGTACCAGGCAGCGTTTTTGAGTTGTCTCGCCGCGTTGGGTGTACAAGGACAACCCACCATCGGCGGAGTTGTCAACGCTACAGTTCCAGCAAAAGACGGGAAACCTGTGCCCGGTGCCATAGAACTTGCTGAGGAAGCGATGAGCAACTGTTCCGAGCACGTACCAGAACCGTCCCTGTGGGCCGCCCCTGCCGACCGGGACGACTATCAGCGAATGATTGACGTCCGCGACTGCCTCATCGCGCACGGGTTCCCCGTCCCTGAGCCGCCCAGTGCTGAGGTCTGGCTTGAGCAACGACGCGACTCTGATCAGATCGCTTGGAGTCCTTACACGGCCATTTTCGGCGACGACAAAGCAGGCCATGTTGAGCAGTTCTCCAGAGAGGAACTAACGGAAATCAACGTTGCCTGCCCCCAGAACGGAACAGGTGGATTTTATGTCAGTTACGCTGACTAAACATCTGTCCGTAGACGCCGCTGACCGGTATACAAACCCTAGGATTTGATAGTGAGGCGCGCTTACATCGCCGCTGCGTCCGCAGTTTTCGCTCTGGCCGCTTGCTCAGCACAAGTGAGCCAAAGAGCGGCGGGAGCCTGGGAAGAGCCAGGATGGATGGCACAGATAAGGCAGCAGCGCGAAGAGTACGACTTGGTTTTTGCGGCGTGCTTGAGAGAAAACGGTGCGGAGCCTGTGGTCATTATTGGCGGTGGCGTCGCAGCGAACGTCCCGACCAGCAGTGACGGCCTCCCTCTCCCCGAAGCAGATAACCTCGTTGATGCAGCAATGAGGATATGTGATGAGTCGGTGCCTCTTCCTCCTTTACTGACAGTCACCTTTGACGCTACTGCCTACGCTCAAATGCTTGACGTGCGCGACTGTCTCATCGCACACGGCTATGACGTGCCCATTCCACCAAGTCAAGAAAGTTGGATGGAACAAGGCCAAAATGGTGAAGAGCAGTGGAGCGCCTACGTGGCGGCCTTCTGGGGAGACTGGAAGAACTCACATATGGCTCCGACAATCTCAGAGTCCGAACTAGCCGAACTCAACAAAAAGTGTCCGCAGACAGCCGAAGGTGGACTCTTCCCAGTAACTGCCCACCCAGCCCCGTAACCCTGCTGCGCTCGCGCAAAAAC
>JAITCK010000226.1 GCA_031283115.1 Cellulomonadaceae bacterium
GGCGCGTCGTTCACCCTTCCACCCTAGTGCCGCCTGCCGTGTAAACACGTGAGCCGCATCTCATAGTGACGACTCTCACACTGGCAGGTCACAGGTTGGATACGACAGCAGCAGCGCCGCTCACATGAAGTAAAGGCGCGAGGCGTCGCGTGACCCGCGAACGTGCGGCCACCACCGCCTGCGGGTAGCGTTCAGGCGTGCGCGCACCCACGACGTCCCTGCTCACCGACATGTACGAGTTGACGATGCTGCAAGCGGCTTTGGCCGACGGCACCGCCCACCGTCACTGTGTGTTCGAAGTGTTCACCCGCCGCCTGCCTGCTGGCCGCCGCTACGGCGTACTGGCAGGGACAGGCCGCCTGCTGGAAGCCCTCCACGATTTCCGTTTCAGTTCCACCGAACTGGACTACCTGGCCGCCGCCGGAATCGTTGACGCAACAACCATCGACTATCTGGCGTCATACCAGTTCAAAGGCACCATTCGCGGGTATGCGGAGGGGGAGATCTTTTTCCCTCAGTCCCCTGTACTTCAGGTGGAGGGGTCTTTCGCTGAAGCCTGCATTCTGGAAACTCTCATCCTGTCCATTCTTAACTTTGATTCTGCGATCGCCTCGGCTGCCTCCCGAATGACCTCGGCGGCAGACGGACGCCCCTGCCTGGAGATGGGGGCACGGCGGGCCCACGAGCAGGCTGCCGTTGCTGCCGCCCGCGCCGCCGTCATCGGAGGCTTTGTCGGAACGTCCAACCTTGAAGCAGGTCTCCGGTACGGTCTGACCACTATTGGTACGGCAGCGCACGCTTTCACCCTGCTGCACGACGACGAACTGGCTGCTTTTCGGGCACAGGTCGCCTCCCTGGGGGCAGACACTACCCTGCTGGTTGACACCTATGACGTCCATCAGGGGGTCGCCAACGCTGTTGAAGCGGCCGGGACAGCATTGGGGGCTGTCCGCCTAGATTCCGGCGACTTGGGTGTGCTCGCTAACGAGGTGCGTCACCAGTTGGACGGGCTGGGTGCGACCGGAACCCGCATCACCGTGACCTCAGATTTGGACGAGTACGCCATCGCCGCCTTAGCGGTCAATCCGATCGACTCGTATGGGGTGGGCACCAGCCTGGTGACAGGTTCGGGGGCTCCCACCTGCGGCATGGTCTACAAGCTGGTTGCCCGGCAGGATGACAACGGTAACCTGCGCGGTGTCGCTAAGGCGGCAACCAACAAGACCAGCAGTGCTGGCCGCAAGAATGCTGCCCGCCGTTGTGACGCCCACGGCCAGGCTGTCGAAGAAGTGTTGGTGACGGGCCGGGACATGGCGGTGGCTTTCTGGGCTCCCGACAGCGACCTGCTGCGGCCCCTCATCGTCCCTTTGGTCAGTAACGGGGCTGTCGATTCCCGTTTCACTGGCCCTTACGGGGTGGAGCAGGCGGTTGCCCGTCATGCCGCCTCGCTGGCGGAACTCCCCCGCCGCGCCCGCCGTCTCAGCGCAGGCGACCCGGCCATCCCCACAGTCGAGCTGGTGGTTGGTACTTGACCGTCCGCTCATTGCGTCGGTTACGCCGCCCCGACAAACCATTTGCGGACTACGGTGATGCGGGCGTCCAACTGGTCGCTGGTTGCTAGGGGGACTTCTGGCCCTCCGCAGCGGCGGCGCAGTTCTGTGTGGACGGATCCGTGGGGGCGCCCTGTTTTGCGGGCCCACGCGGAGACGAGTTTGTTGAGGTCTTTGCGTAAGGCTGCGGCGCGGCGGTGTTCTTGTTCGCGTTCTTCGGCGGTCATCTGCCGTTGGTCGCCTGCTCCCGCGCCTGCACCGAATCCGCCTGTACTGCCCGTTGTGCCGCGCCCGCGCACCTGTTCGGCTTGGCGTTGCCGCAGCAGGTCGGCTACTTGGTCGGGTTCGAGTAGGCCGGGTAGGCCCAGAAAGTTGAGTTCGTCCACGCTGCCTACGTCTGCGCCGGTGCCGAACTGGCCGCCGTCGAAGAGGACACCGTCGAAGGATGCCTGGGATTCCATGGCTTCGAAGGAGCCGAGCAGGTCGCCGGAGGCTTGTTCTTCCCGGTTGGCTGCCGCGAGCGCCGCATCGTCGAGGCCGCCGTCCACCATCAGACCGTCGCCGTCTGCGACGGGCCGGTCGAGGGCGTGGTCGCGTTCCACTTCCATTCCGGCAGCCAACTCCAGCAGGGGGGCGACGGATGGCAGAAAAACTGACGCTGTTTCGCCGCGTTTGCGGGCGCGGACAAAACGGCCGATGGCTTGGGCGAAGAAGAGGGGGGTGGAGGCGTTGGTGGCGTAGACGCCTACGGCCAGGCGGGGCACGTCTACGCCTTCTGACACCATGCGGACGGCCACCATCCACCGGTCTTGTGACTTGCTGAAGGTGTCGATGCGGGCTGAGGCGCCGTCGTCGTCGGACAGGACGACGGTGGGTGTTTTGCCGGTGATGCGGGCCAGGTGTCCGGCGTAGGCGCGGGCTGTGGTCTGGTCGGTGGCGATGACGAGGCCGCCTGCGTCGGGTACGGTGCGGCGGACTTCTGACAGGCGTTTGTCGGCGGCAGCGAGGACGGCGCCGATCCATTGGCCGTCCGGGTCGAGGGCGGTGCGCCAGGCTTGGGCGGTCATGTCTTTGGTGAGGGGTTCGCCTAGGCGGGCGGAGATTTCGTCTCCGGCTTTGGTGCGCCAGCGCACGTCGCCCGAATAGGTCATAAAGAGCACGGGCCGTACTACGTTGTCGCGGAGGGCTTGGCCGTAACCGTAGGTGTAGTCGGCTTTGGATCGGCGGATACCGTCGGGGCCTTGCGCATAGGTGACAAAGGGGATGGGGGCGGTGTCGCTGCGGAAGGGGGTGCCGGTCAAGGACAGGCGGCGGGTGGCGCTGTCGAAGGATTCGCGGACGGCGTCTCCCCAGCTGAGGGCGTCGCCGCCGTGGTGGACTTCGTCAAGGATGACCAGGGTGGGGGCGGCTTCGGTGCGGGCCCGATGGAGGGCAGGGTTGGCTGCCACTTGCGCATAGGTGAGTGCGACGCCGTCGTAGTGGGCGCCGTGGCGGCCTTGGGCGTTGCGGAACTGCGGGTCGATACGGATGCCGACTCGGGCTGCTGCATCAGCCCACTGGGTTTTGAGGTGTTCGGTGGGGGCGACCACGGTGACTCGGCGCACGATGTTGCGGGCCAGTAGGTCGGTGGCGACGCGCAGGGCAAAAGTGGTCTTCCCGGCGCCGGGGGTGGCGACGGCCAGGAAGTCGCGCGGTTCGCTGCACCGGTAGAGGGCTAGGGCTTCGGCCTGCCAGGCCCGCAGGTTGCTGACTGTGCCCCAGGCGGCCCGTTCGGGGAAGGCGGGGCTGAGGTTTTCTGCCGCGAAAGAGGATGGGGACTGCGGCAGGGGGGCGTTGTTTTTTGCCGGGTCGATGTTTCTGCTGGCGTCAACGTTTTTTGTTGCGTCGGCGGTGGTGGTGTCGACGATGGGCGGCGTGGACGGGCGGGCCGTCGTCGTGACAGCGGACGGCCTGTTGTGTGTGGGCGCGGCAGGGGCGGGCGGGATGGGTGCGGCTGCTGCCGCAAACAGGTCAAACTCGACAAACCCTGGCGCTGTGTCTACGGCGCTCACTTGCCTGAACCGGAGCCGCCGCCCGTGCCGCCAGCACCGGAACCACCGGCACCGTCCGAGCCGGATCCTCCGTCGTTGGGGCCGCGCAGGCCGTCATAGATTTCCTTGCACATGGGGCAGACCGGATATTTTTTGGGGTCACGGCCAGGCACCCACACTTTGCCGCACAAGGCGATAACGGGTTTGCCGGTCATCTGCGATTCGACAATCTTTTGTTTGCGCACGTAGTGGGCGAAACGGTCGTGGTCGCCGTCGTCAAGTTTGGTGTCGGTGAACTCGTCCAGGTCGGGGCGGTCCATAACGGCGGTGCCGCCGCTGGGGGCTGTCGGCGCTTCGGGCGCACCCAATCCTGCCATGTTCAACCCTGCCATGCGAGGGTTGACGGCCGGGACGGTAGGCGAAAACTCGAGACGATCGTTCACGCTTCGCATCCTAGTCAGGCTGCGGCCTCTGCGAGCCGCCAGGGAGCCTTCACGTACCCTCGGGTGTCCGTCACAGTGCCTACTTACTTGGCCTTACTGACACGACCTACTCACTTGTGTGGGCGGCTTGGATGAGGTGGACGGCGGGAATGTCTGCGGGAAGCCAGTCGAGGGTGTGAATCTGTGCTGGGGGCAGCCACCGCAGGGCAGCGAACTCGGTGTTGACGGGTTGGGCGTCAGGGTCGGCTATCGTGCACCAGAAGGTGGTCAAGCGGGCAACAAACTCGGCGTATTCGTGTTCCGTTGTCGTGATTTTTTCGCCGACGTTGACGGTCAGGTGGAGTTCTTCGCTGATTTCACGGGCCAAAGCCTGCTGCGGGGTTTCTCCGGGCTCGATTTTGCCGCCAGGAAACTCCCACATGCCCGGGTAGGTGCGTTTTTGGGCACGTTGCGCACACAGCATGAGCAGGGGCGCGGTGGCAGATGGGCTGTCGTCGCTGCTGCCGCTGTTGTTGTCGCGGCGAACGATAGCCGCCCCAACAACGTCGATCCGTCGCTTGCTATCCACGCTATCCACCGAAGTCACAGGCAGAGAATAGATGATGCCGGGCTGGCACCCCGCCACATCGACGGGAAGGTTGCCAATAGCACTGATCTGAAACTCATCCTCTTCAGGAGGTACCACAAGCGCGTCCCCCGATGCACTCCGACCCGTGGTCCGGAGTAGTCGCCCAGGCGGGTGCGGATCCGGTTTTCCGCAGGGCGAACCCCGGTTGGAACTAGTCGGGGGTCGCGGGGGCCACCCCCGCGCGGGTGTGGGGTCTGGCCCCGCGGGATATGACGAAAGCGACCTGGCTTACGTTTCCGTAAGCACAGGTCGCCTATCGTTTTCGTGGAAGCCGGTGGACACTACTTGAACCGGCGACGGGCGGTTGAGAGGCTGCTTTCCGCATGAGATGGCGGGGTCGCGGGTGTCGCGGATGACGACAGCCAGCCGGACGACCCGTTGATCGGGGCTGCAACCGAAGCGAGGAGACGCACTCGAACCCCACTCACGCCGGAGGAGGTAACCACTATTCGAACCCGACGCGCGGCAGGCATCAACGTCAACGCCCTGGCCCGACAGTACGGTGTCACCCGTCAAACGATCTGAACCAAGACTCACACTACATGACTACCACCGGACACCAGACACCTCAAGCCATATCGAACACGCGTGCCAAATTCTCAACGTGTGCGCCACCATCTTGCTGGGGAGTAGCTCGCGCTGCTGTAAGGGCAGCCTCACGCAACACCCTGTCGATGTTTTCAACACCGCTGCGCTGGAGGAACCGAATCACCGCAACAGAGACCAAGGTCATCGTGTCTTCGAGAATCTTCGTCATCTTGTCCACATTCGGGACTCCCTCGAAGTGAAATTGCCCGGGACGCCACTCGAATCTCTCACCAACCTGGCTCTGGAGTTCCAGGACCGCCCAATCTTTTCCGTGGGCAGCAGCACTACAGACTCGCCAGTGAGCCTCGAACACGTCTGCATCACGCCCAGCTTCTGCTGCTGCGATCCGCACGAGATCAACCATGGCTGGCAACTTCGCTGTCGCTGGCCCATGTTCTGCCAAAACATTGGCAGCAGCCTCGTGACGTTCCATGCGCCTGTCAAGTTTCGCCGAATCTCGCCCGAGTACTTTCCAAGCCCTCCGCTGCTCGCTCAGATCGTGCCGGATCATCCGGACGAAGCGAGCGAGAGCAGCCGACACTGGACCTGACTGCATGAGCCAAAGCGACTGGGATGCTCCTTCGATTGCCGCACGCATCAGAGTGAACGGCCAACGGAAACCCCTGTAGACCACCAACTGACCGTCGAATTGTTGAAGCGGAACTGCGAAATCTGCCCATGTAGACATGTGGTCAACGGCGGATCGGATACCCTCGCGTGACCATTGGCTCAGCGACTCCGAAGGAAACAACAGCTCAGCAGCGGAAAAGTCACTCCCGTCGAGCGGTAGCGCGTATCTCGTGATGACCTCTGCACACATCCTCACTTGCAGTGCAAGCTCAGTCCATCGCTGAACTGCGGCACCTTCAATCGGCAACGGGGAACGTTCCAACATGGCTCCCTGGTCTTCAGTTCTTCTCGCCGACGTAATCGTTCAGGAGGGAGACAATCGCTTCCCTTCGCTTCTCCTTGAAACTCTCGAATGAGTCAGCCGTGTCTCCCCACTCCGCGAAGCGAACGAGTTGCGCCTCCAGCGCTGAGGCTGGGTAGTTGCTGCGGTAGTCCACCGGCGCCTTGTCCGTGATCTTCTTGTTGGTCGTCGAACTGATGAAGGCAAGGTTTGCGATGTCGTTGATCGCAGTGTCCAAGATTCCGTGTTGTGCGCGTTCGAGATATTTCTTTGGGAAAACGTGATGGAACTCTATTTTGTCAGCCTTGTTAGCAAGCTTCGGACTGATCGGCAGCGACGTTGCCCAGTCAGCAGCACCACGCGACTTGAACACGAGGAACATCGCCTTGAATACGCCGCTTTGAGTGGTGCGCCCGTCGAGGTCTGCTGCTGTGAAGTCAAGACGGCCCATCTGCTGAGTGAGGCGCTGGAACAACTCAGCGGCACCGCCACTGTTGCGTAGAACCGCAAGGTCTTGATCGAGGATTGATTCCGATGAGCCACGCGAGTAACGACCCTTGAAATTGGCAATGAGAAACCACCTGCGGAACTCGGCGGCCTCGGCAGGGTCGATCTCGAAGCCTCGTTGGTTAGCCCAGAACGCGGTTGTAATCAGCAGTAGCGGGGATGACAGCAGTGTTGGACTGTCGATGTGGAGACTCTTTGTCACGAAGTCGACAGCGAAGTCGAAGGCTCGTCGTGAGCGTTCCCAGCCGGATTCCAGCGCCTTCTGATGCAGCGACCCGACAGTGAGGAACTTTGACTGGCCGGTTGTCATCGCGATGAGGCTTCGCAGGTGAACGCCCAGGTCAAGAGCAAAGCCTCGTCGGGCGACCTCTGCCTGATACTTCTCGAACTGGCGCAGCGACCCGCGCCACTTTGCGGTTATTTGGGCAAGTGCGAGATCAGAGCCGCGGAGTTTCGCGCCGAGCGAGTTAACTCTGACGAAGATTTCCGTGACCTCTTCGTACGACTTTGCCGGTTCGAGTTCCTCGGCTCGGTAGATATAGTCCTTGATTGCGCGAACCCGTTGGAGTCGCTCAGAGTATTTCTTGTAGCGAGGGTCACGAAGTTCAGTCACTCCTGCGGCTTCGATCAGGTCAACGTCGCTCATCTTGAACACGTCTGTCACCTTGACCCAGTTTGGGAGCGCGGCGACGGGGTTGCTGTGAACCACGAACGCACGCTGGTTTACCTTCACCATCGGATCAAGGTCGGCCGAGTCTTGGTCTTCGGCGTCCTCGTCGCGCTCCTCGTCGTGGACCTCGGTGATGAATGTAAGTGCCTCAGGATGGTCGAGGTTGAACAGAATCTCGACCGGGGTCTTGCGGTCCTTCACTGTCACGGGCTCGCCGCGAAGGATCGAGGAAAGCGAGGTCAAGCGTTGCTGGCCGTCAAGCAGAAGCAGTTTCGGCTTGGAGTCGTCCTCGCGATCGGTATCGACGGCAAAGGCTCGGGTCTCTACGTCCGCGTCATGGGGAGGTTGCCAAGTGAGGATGAGGCCGGAGGGGTAATCCCGGTACAGAGAGTCGAGCAGGTCGCGGACCTTGGTCTGAGTCCAAACATACTTGCGCTGCATCTCGGGGAGCTGGAGGTCTCCGCGTTCGATCATCCCTACGAGTTCACTGACCTTGTAGTCTCTGCGACTCACGCCGCCTCCCTTCCGCTCACAGGTATG
>JAITCK010000036.1 GCA_031283115.1 Cellulomonadaceae bacterium
CTCGTGGATAGAACCCGGATGGGTCAGTGCCCATCGACAGCAGATCGAGGAATACCAGGCCAGTATGCTCAGTTGTCTGGAAGATCGCGGCGCAACCGGAGTTGTTGCTGTCGGTGGACCGGTAGTCATCGGATATCCTGTAGATGAGCACGGCAATCCGCCGCCCGGGATTGAAGAGATATCCAACGCAGCAGAAATCGAATGCCTTACCTTGGTCGATCAACCGGAGGCATGGGTGCTACCCCAAGGAGAATTGCTCTACTCGCGCGTGCTCGACGTTACTGAATGTTTGGCTTACCACGGTACACAGGTTGCTCCCCCGCCATCATTGGAGACCTGGCTTGACCAGAATGTGCCCTGGGATCCCTACGCGGATCTCCTTGAACGCCCGCCATCTACTCGGCGCGAACTCATGGACGACTGCCCGCAGGTAGGCAATATCGGCGCCATCGTGGACATCCAATCCCTGGCAGATGCGGGCCTCTGAATCCGTGCGGAGTGTGTGCCGCCCGCCTTGCACACCCATGTGAGTAAATGGGCTTATGACGACCGCTCTTCCTATACCTGTTGTGCTGGTGGATGATCATGCGATGTTTCGGGCTGGCGTGCGGGCGTCGCTTGACCCGGCACAAGTCGCTGTTGTCGGGGAGGCCGCCACCGTTGACGCAGCCGTCGCCGTCATCCGCGAGTTGACGCCGCCCGTCGTCCTGCTTGACGTGCACCTGCCCGGCGGCAACGGCGGAGGCGGGGCAGAAGTAGTGCGCGACTGCGCCGACATGGCCGGGAACACGCGCTTCCTCGCCCTATCCGTGTCCGACGCTGCCGAAGATGTTGTCGCCGTCATCCGGGCTGGCGCCCGCGGCTACGTCACCAAAAACATCACACCCGCCGAACTGTCTGCCGCCGTCGTCCAAGTCGCCAGCGGAGACGCCGTCTTCTCCCCCCGTTTAGCCGGATTCGTGCTCGACGCCTTCGGTACGGCAGCCGGAGAAGTATCCATCGCCGACGACGAACTGGATCGCCTGTCCAAACGAGAACAAGAAGTGATGCGGCTCATCGCCCGCGGCTACACCTACCGGGAAGTCGCCAGCGACCTGTTCATCTCCATCAAAACCGTAGAAACTCACGTGTCCGCCGTGCTACGCAAACTACAACTGTCATCCCGCCACGAACTCACCAGTTGGGCCGCCGCCCGCCACATCCTCTAGCCCCCACCCCCCATTTACAGGTTGGCAGCAAAACGCGGTTGGACGGGCGGTATCAGGCCAGGCCATGTAGCGTCGCAACGTGCGGGCCTGTCAGCCCGTCGGCAGACCGCCCAAGAACCCTGTTCACGCTGGAGGACCACATGGCTAACATTCTCGAACTGCCCGCCGTGGGCGAGTGCACTATTGACGGCTGTAGTTACAACCACGACCACGCCTGCGGGGCTGGCGCTATCACCATCGGCGGAACCCCCGGAGACGCCTCCTGTGTCACCTTTATCGCCCTAGACGCTAAGGGTGGCCTGTCTAAGCAGGTCGCAGCCGTGGGTGCCTGCCAGCGGGCCGACTGCAGCCACAACGACGCCCTGGAATGTGCCGCCCCGTCGGTGCGCATCGGCGCCGGTGTTGACGACCCCTCCCACGCCGACTGCCTCACCTTCGCAGCCCGCTAAGCGCGCTTTTTTACCGCCACCCACAACGGAAGGCCCTCACGATGCTGTGAGGGCCTTCCGTTGTGTCCGCGCTACTCCCATTCGATGGTGCCTGGGGGTTTGCTGGTGACGTCCAGGGTGACGCGGTTGATTTCACGAACCTCGTTGGTGATGCGGGTCGAAATGGTGGCGAGCACGTCATAAGGCAGGCGGGACCAGTCGGCAGTCATGGCATCTTCGGAACTGACGGGCCGCAACACGACAGGGTGGCCGTAAGTGCGACCGTCACCTTGCACGCCCACCGACCGGACATCGGCCAGCAACACGACGGGGCACTGCCAGATGTCGTTGTCAAGTCCGGCCTTGGTGAGTTCTTCGCGGGCGATAGCGTCTGCCCGGCGCAGAATGTCCAGGCGGTCTTTGTCGACGGCGCCAATGATGCGGATGCCCAGGCCAGGGCCGGGGAAGGGTTGCCGGGCCACGATTTCTTCCGGCACACCCAGTTCACGGCCCACAGCCCGCACCTCATCCTTAAACAAGGCGCGCAGGGGCTCCACCAGGTCGAAGGTGAGGTCGTCGGGCAGGCCGCCCACGTTGTGGTGGGATTTGATGTTGGCCGCACCTTCGCCGCCGCCAGATTCGACAACGTCCGGGTACAAGGTGCCTTGAACCAGGAACTTCACTTCTTCGCCGTGGTCGCCCGCCGCAGCAACAATGTCCCGTTGAGCATCCTCAAAGACGCGAATGAACTCGCGGCCAATAATCTTCCGCTTGGTTTCCGGGTCGCTGACGCCTGCCAGAGCCGACAGGAAACGCTCTTCTTCATGGCGGATGACCAGGTTGACGCCGGTAGCGGCCACGAAGTCCCGTTCCACCTGCTCTACTTCACCGGCCCGCATCAGCCCGTGATCGACAAGCACGCAGGTCAACTGGTCGCCGACAGCCTTTTGAACCAGGGCGGCTGCGACAGCAGAATCTACGCCGCCGGACAGACCACAAATCACCCGCTTGTCGCCCACCTGGGCGCGGATGGCCGCCACCTGGTCGTCCACGATGTTGCCGGGCGTCCAGTCGGGGGCCAGCCCTGCCCCGTCGTAGAGGAAGTGCTCAAGCACCGTCTGCCCGTAGGCAGAGTGCTTGACCTCCGGGTGCCATTGCACGCCGTAGAGGCGGCGCGTTGTGTCCTCGAAGGCCGCCACGGGGGCGCCTGCCGTTGTTGCCAGCACATCAAAGCCGTCGGGTGCCCGATGGACGGCGTCACCATGCGACATCCACACGTCTTGTTGGGCCGGGGTGTCGGCCAGCAGCACACCGGACTCGCAGACGTCCACGCCAGTTCCGCCAAACTCACTGAGTCCCGTGCGGGCAACCTCGCCGCCCAGGGCGGCCGCCATCACCTGGAAGCCGTAACAGATGCCCATCACGGGCACGCCCGCGGCAAAGAGGGCGGCGTCCACGGACGGGGCGCCGTCGGCATACACGGAACTTGGCCCACCAGACAGGATGATGGCTGCCGGATTCTTAGCCAGCATGGCCTCCACACTCATCGTGTGGGGAACAATCTCCGAATACACGCGGGCCTCACGCACCCGCCGCGCAATCAACTGCGCATACTGCGCACCAAAGTCAACAACAAGCACTTTCGGATCCCGTGCAGCGCGCGCAGCGCGGTTGCGGGGTGAAAGAACGGGCTTAAGTTCCCCAGAAGAAGTCACGCCCTCCATCCTAAATGACGACTCAACAGCGACACAAAATCCTGTGCCGCCTGGCCGCCCTCTTCACCTCCTACCAGCACCTCGCCACCGAGGGCCAACTCCCCTGACCAAACCCCGTCGAGAGAGATAGCGACGGATAACCGAGGGTTACTACGGGAGGGCCAGGAAGTCTCTGAGCCAGGTGTCGATGGCCACCATTGTGGCCGCGTTGACGTGGCCGATGTGTGTGTGCAAGCGTTCGCGCGTGATAGTGCGGGGCTGTTCTGTCATGGCAAATGACGGCTGACTCAGCGCGACGTCGCCGGTCAGGCGAATGTGGTTGGGCCAACTGCGATCCGTCGTGGTGACGGGGAGCACGATGGCGAGCGTGTCAGCCTGCGTCAAGTAAGCATTGCTGGCGATGACCAGCACTGGCCTGCGCCCGGACTGTTCCCGCCCACGAACAGGGTCAAGGTCGGCCCACCAGAGCGAGCCGCGAGTCACGTCAGGCATCGGCGTCGGCCATCGTGACATCCCAGGCGGTGAACTCGTCCCAGTAGTCGGCGTCAGCGCTGCGGAAGGCGCGACCGAACGCAGTCATGCGGCGCTGCCTGTCATAGGAGTCCAACAGGCGCTCCACCAAACCAGCAACAGACAGACCGGCCGCCTGAGCATCCACGTTGATGCGGTCTCTCAAAGTGGACGGGAGTTTGATTGTCGTCATTGTCGTCACCTAAAAAGTATACCATTTCGTATACCTTGCAGTCCACCTAGCCAGCTCCTATCGACTGCCCGCCCGAGCCGGAAAGACCACATGCGCCAGGGGCGTGTTATCACGTGCAGGTCACGGCGGTTTGGGGTGGAATGGGACAGACATCGCTGTCATGCGGCGGGGCACCCGAAAGCGCCGACGCATCCAACCCGCGTAGGAGCGTTAGATGACCAAGATCCAGCCCCCCGCTGGGCAGTGGCGTGCCACAGGCGCCCACGACCTGCCGCAAGAAACCCTGGCCACCATCGACAAGTGGTGGCGGGCCGCCAACTACCTGGCTGTCGGGCAGATTTACCTGCTCAGCAACCCGCTGCTACGCACGCCGCTGACCCGCGATGACGTCAAACCTCGCCTGCTAGGCCACTGGGGCACCACGCCGGGCCTCACCTTCCTGTACGCCCACCTCAACCGGGCCATCAAGGAGCGCGAACAGTCCACCATCTACATTACCGGCCCCGGTCACGGCGGCCCCGGCCTCGTCGCTGCCGCCTACCTGGACGGCACCTACACCGAGTATTACCCGGACATCACCCACGACGATGAAGGCGTCCACCGGCTCTTCAAACAGTTCTCCTTCCCCGGCGGCATCCCCTCCCATGTGGCCCCCGAAACCCCCGGCTCCATTCACGAAGGCGGCGAACTCGGTTACGCCCTATCCCACGCCTACGGCGCCGCCTTCGACAACCCTGACCTGCTGGTCGCAGCCGTTGTCGGCGATGGCGAAGCCGAATCTGGCCCCCTGGCCACATCGTGGCATTCCAACAAGTTCGTCAACCCCGCCCAAGACGGCGTCGTCCTACCTATCTTGCACCTCAACGGCTACAAGATTGCCAACCCCACCCTCCTGGCCCGCATCCCCGAATCCGAACTGCACGACCTCATGGTCGGCTACGGCCACAAGCCCTACTTCTTCGAAGTAGCCGACGGATCCACCGAGGACGCCCTGTCCATTCACGCCCGCTTCGCCAAGATTCTTGACGAAGCCCTCGACGACATTGCCGCCATCAAGGCTGCCGCCCGCGACGGCGACACCTCCCGCCCGCAATGGCCCATGATCGTTTTCCGCACGCCAAAAGGCTGGACGGGCCCCGCCCACATCGACGGCAAAAAGACCACCGGGTCGTGGCGTGCCCACCAGGTGCCCCTGGCATCGGCCCGCGACACCGAGGAACACCTGCGAGACCTGGAAGCCTGGCTGCAAAGTTACGGCCCCACCGAACTCTTCGACGCTGACGGCGACGTCATCGACGAAGTCAAGTCCCTGGCCCCGGCCGGTCACCTGCGCATGAGCGACAACCCGCACGCCAACGGCGGCCTGCTGTTGCGTGACCTGCGAATGCCCGACTTCCGCGACTTCGCCGTCGACGTACCCACGCCAGGCGGGTCCATGAGCGAAGCCCCGCGTGTGCTCGGCGAGTTCTTCACCGAAATCATCCGCCGCAACCCAGACAACTTCCGCATCTTCGGCCCCGACGAAACAGCCTCCAACCGTTTGCAGGCCGTCTACGACGTCAC
Source organism: Cellulomonadaceae bacterium (assembly GCA_031283115.1). Lineage (GTDB taxonomy): Bacteria > Actinomycetota > Actinomycetes > Actinomycetales > Cellulomonadaceae > Xylanimonas. Next base: position 5,618 of record JAITCK010000036.1, read on the forward strand.
CGACAAACAGTGGAACGCTGAGTTCTTCGACAGCCCCGACACCCCCTCATCGGAAACCGTAGACGAACACATGTCCCGGGCTGGCCGCGTCATGGAAATGCTGTCTGAACATCAAGTTCAAGGCTGGCTGGAAGGCTACCTGCTGACCGGACGTCACGGCATGATGTCCAGTTACGAAGCCTTCATCCACATTGTCAACTCCATGTTCAACCAGCACGCCAAGTGGCTCAAAGTCACCAACCACATTCCCTGGCGTCGCCCCATCGCCTCCCTCAACTACCTGCTGTCGTCGCACGTGTGGCGGCAAGACCACAACGGTTTCAGCCACCAAGACCCCGGCTTCATCGACCATGTGGTCAACAAGAAAGCCGAGATTGTCCGCGTCTACCTGCCGCCGGACGCCAACACCCTGCTGTCCACCTACGACCACTGCCTGCGATCCCGCCAATACGTCAACGTGGTGGTGTCCGGCAAGCAGCCCGCCCCCAACTTCCTCACCATGGAGCAGGCCGTCGAACATTGCACCCGTGGCCTGGGCATCTGGGATTGGGCTGGCACAGAAAAACAAGGCGAAGAACCGGACGTAGTGCTGGCAGCAGCCGGTGACGTGCCCACCCTGGAAGTGCTGGCAGCCGCCGACATTCTCCGCAGCGAAATGCCCGACATCAAAGTCCGCGTCATCAACGTGGTCGACCTCATGCGCCTGCAAGACCCCAAAGAGCACCCGCACGGGCTCAGCGACAAAGAGTTCGACTCCCTCTTCACCGCCGACAAGCCAGTCATCTTCGCCTACCACGGCTACCCCTGGCTTATCCACCGCCTCACCTACCGTCGCAACGGGCACGCCAACATTCACGCCCGCGGCTACAAAGAAGAAGGCACCACAACCACGCCCTTCGACATGGTCATGCTCAACGACATGGACAGGTTCCACCTGGTCATCGACGTCATCGACCGGGTTCCCGGCCTGGCCTCCCGCTATGCGGGCCTGCGTCAACGGATGCAAGACCGCCGTATCCAAGCCCGCCAATACACCCGCGTCTGGGGCGACGACCTACCCGAAGTCCGCGACTGGGTGTGGCCTGACGCCCGCGAATATGTTGCGTCACAAGGTGACGTTGCAGCGACGCTGGCCACCGGCGGCGACAACGAATAAGTAACGGCGCGGCCCGGTTGGGAGTATTCTCTCTCAACCGGGCCTATCGCCCGCATGAACGTTCCACAACCCCATCAAAACACCCAAAAACGCCTTGTGAACATCAGGAGTATGTGAATGTCGGCCACCCGAAGCCTTGTCATCGCCTCTGCAGAAGCGGACACCGGAAAGTCGACTGTGGCGTTAGGCGTCATCGACTTGCTTGTACGCCAAGGACACCGGGTGGGCGTGTTCCGGGCCGTATCCCGGTCAGCCAACATGGAACCGGGAGGTGACGAACGCGACCGCGTGCTCGAAATGCTGCTCGACCACGCTGGAACCACCATCACCTACGACGAAGCCATCGGCGTGTCCTACGACGACATTCACGCCGACGCAGACAACGCCCTCAGCATGATCGTCGCCAAATATCACGCCATCGCCAGCAACTGCGACGTGATGGTGGTGCTCGGCACCGACTACACGGACGTGTCCAGTTCCACCGAACTGGCCTTCAACGCGAAAATCGCCGCCAACATTGGTGGGCCGGTGCTGCTGGTTGTTTCCGCGCAAGACCGCACCTTCGATGAAGCCAAAGCAGCCACCAACATGGCTTTGACCGAGTTGCGCGCCAACCACGCCCAACCCATCGGCGTCATCTACAACCGCTACAACGGCAACGGCGCAGCCGACCTGGACGCCCTACGCCCCGACGGCAACCTGCCCCTGTGGGTCATCCCTGAAGAGCCCTTCCTCCACGCCCCCACCGTTGGCCAACTAGTTACCGCCGTTGACGGCACCATGGTGCTGGGAGACACTGAACTGCTGGCTCGTGAAGTCACCGACGTGCTGGTGGGATCCATGTCCTTCCGGCACATGCTCGACCACCTCACCGACGGCGCCATCGTCATCACAGCAGGCGACCGCACCGAAGTGCTGTTGGGCCTGCTCACCGCCCAATCTGCCCCCACCTTCCCCTCCCTGTCCGGCATCGTGATGACCGGCGGCTACGAACCCGACGGGTCTATCGGCACCCTCATTGAGGCCATGAACCCGTCCGTGCCGCTCATCAGCACCCAAAAAGACACCTATTTCGCGGCCCGGATTGCCGCGAAAACTCGCGGACACATTGTGGTCAACTCCACCCGCAAAATCGACGTCGCATCGTCCCTCTTCGACAAGTCGGTGGACGGCGACGAACTCTTGGGCCGCCTGGACGTGCCCCGCCCGCAGGTAGTCACCCCGCTGATGTTCGAATACGAACTCATTGAGCGGGCCCGCGCCGACCGCCGCCGCGTCGTACTACCGGAAGGCAACGACGACCGCATCCTGCGGGCCGCCTCCACCGTGCTGGCCCGCGGCATCGCCAACCTCACCATCCTGGGTGATGAGACCGCTGTCCGGCAGCGGGCCGCCGACCTGGGCCTGGACATTTCTGCCGCCCAAGTGCTGTCCTCTAGCGACCCTGAACTGGTCGAAAAGTATGCCGCCGAATACACGCGCCTGCGCCAACACAAGGGCATGACCATGGAGCGGGCTCGTGACGTGGTTCAAGACGTCAGCTACTTCGGCACGATGATGGTGCACATGGGTGACGCCGACGGCATGGTGTCCGGCGCCGTCCACTCCACCGCCCACACTATTCGCCCCTCCTTCGAGATCATCAAGACCGCCCCCGGCGTCTCGTCGGTGTCGAGCGTGTTCCTCATGTGCCTGGAAGACCGCGTGCTCGTTT
>JAITCK010000077.1 GCA_031283115.1 Cellulomonadaceae bacterium
CCCCATCCGTGACGCTGACGGCCTGTCCTGGTGCACGCTGGGGCGGCCCGATGGAACTACGGCAGCCGTGTGGATGGATCAGACCATGGACTGTTGGCAAGTGTGTTCCGCCAACCATATTCCCGGCTACTACCGGTTTGGCCTGGCCGCCGAACCTATGAGCTGCATCGCCGACGCCTTCACCACCGGTGACAGGCTCGTCCTGCTTGCTCCCGGCGATGTTCACGCCGTTCGCTGGGGTGCCACGGTATTGTGACCTGCGTGAGCGCTCGTGAGGTCCGCATCTGCATTGTCGGCGACGAACTGGCGGCTGGTGTTGGCGACCCTCGGGCGCTCGGCTGGGTGGGGCGCGTCATGGCCCGCACCCGCACTACCCCGCCCACCATGGGTTTCACGTTGGCAGTGCCCGGCGAATCTACGTCGGGCCTGTCGGCACGCTGGCAGGCCGAAACTACTCCCCGTTTCGGCGCCACAGAAACCTGTGACAACCGGCTGGTAGTCGCCCTGGGCAGGCACGATATTGACGCCGAACTGACCCTAGCCCGGTCCCGCCTCAACCTGGCCAACGTGCTCGACCGCGCCGAAAACGCGAGGATCCCGGCCTTCGTTGTCGGGCCACCTCCAGGGCTACCCTCTGACGGTGACCGTATCGCCGAACTGTCCGGCGCCCTCGCTGACGTGGCCGACCGCCGGTCTGTGCCCTACGTGGACTGCTACACCCCCCTCGCCCAGCATGAGCAATGGCTGGCTGACCTCGCCCACAACGGTTCCATCTATCCCGGCCAGGCTGGCTATGGCCTCATCGCCTGGCTGGTACTCCACACCGGCTGGCATCCCTGGTTGGGCCTAGAGCCTACGGATTAGGCGACGAACCCAACAAACAAGCACTGTTTGGGTCTGGCACCTACGGAGTGATATCGCCCACATTTGCCGTTCTCGTTTGGGGCACCGCCCGCCGCATGGGAGAATGGGGTGTTTGTAGGAGTACACCACCAGACTTTCAGGAGCGAACCATGAGCAAGCGCGGTCGCAAGCGTCGCAGCCGTAAGGGCAACGGCGCCAACCACGGCAAACGTCCCAACGCCTGAGAACCTCTCAGACACGGCTGACATTAGGCTGAGCCGCAGCACTCGGATATTCCGATGCTGCGGCTTTTGCTATCACAGGGCACATGTGGCTAGGACAAGGCACAATGGGGGGATGCTGCTTCGCCGTTTCGCCCGCATCCTGTTCGCCGCCCCCTTCATCCAGCAGGGCACCGATGCCGTGATGCATCCGTCAGACCACGCGGCCACTGCCCGGCCCCTCATCGACTCCATCACCGACAAGGTGGGCATAGACCCTCTGTCTGATGCGCAACTCCGTACTGCCGTGCGGGTTCATGGCGGCCTCACGGCCGTGCTGGGTACCACGCTGGCTCTCGGCATTTTCCCCCGCATCAGTTCCCTCAAACTGGCCGCCTTAACGGCCCCGCTGGTCGCCCTCAACCAGCCCTTCACCGTCAAAGGCAAAACGGAGGACGCTAAGGCGGAACGGGCAGAAAAAACGGCCAAGTTCGCTCAGTCTCTCGGCCTGGTGGGTGCTGCCCTCATTGCTGGCGCTGATCTGGAGGGCCGCCCCGGTGTGAAGTGGCGCGTCAACGCCGCCCGCGAGGCCCGTGCCGCTAACCTGGAGCAATGACAGTTTCCCCCTGGCTTGCCCCTGCCGCTCCTGGCCCGTTGGCTGCCAGGGTGGAGATCCCTGGGAGCAAGTCGCTGACTAACCGCCTGCTCATTCTCGCTGCCCTCGCTGACGGCCCGGGAACCATCAGTGGTGCCCTGCGCAGCCGCGACGCCGACCTCATGATGGACGCCCTACGCACCCTAGGCACCACCATCACCGAAGGCACGTCGGACAGCGGCCAACTTGTCCCCAGCACCCTGCATGTCAGCCCTGGCACCCTGCACGGCAACGTGGACGTGTTCACCGGCCTGGCGGGCACCGTCATGCGGTTTTTGCCTCCCGTGGCGGCTTTGGCTGACGGGCCAGTCCGCTTTGACGGCGACCCGGAGGCCCGCGTCCGCCCGATGGCCCCCGTGCTGGCCGCCTTGCACGCCCTGGGCGTAGAGGTGCGGCCCCCCGACCAAACCAGCCTGCCCGGCGAGTTCACTTGGGTGGGGGGCTGTTCCACCACCACCCCTGAGGGCATTCCAGAGACTCTGCCTTTCACGGTCAACGGGCACGGTCGGGTGCGCGGCGGCCATGTGGACGTGGATGCTTCACAGTCCAGCCAGTTCGTGTCCGGTCTGCTGCTGGCTGCCCCCAAGTTCCCGCAAGGCTTGACGGTGCGACATATTGGCGCCACCTTGCCTAGCCTGCCGCACATCGACATGACGGTGAAAACCTTGCGCGATGCTGGTGTGAACGTTGACGATTCGCGGCCCGGCATCTGGGTAGTCAAGCCGTCCACGGTGGGCGCCCGTGACGTGCGCGTCGAACCTGACCTGTCCAATGCGGCCCCCTTCCTGGCTGCCGCCCTGGTGGCAGGAGGGTCTGTGTCTATTCCAGGCTGGCCTACCGCCACCACCCAACCTGGCGCTATGGTTCCTGACCTGCTAGAGCGCATGGGTGGCCGGGTTTCACTGTCTGATGACGGCCTGATGACGGTGACGGGTACCGGTCAGATTCACGGCATCGACGTTGACCTGCGGGCTGGCGGCGAGTTGGCCCCCACCTTCGCTGCCCTGGCCGTGCTGGCTGACAGCCCCAGCCGCCTGCGCGGCATCGCCCACCTGCGCGGCCATGAGACGGACCGGCTGGCCGCCTTGGCCAGCGAAATCATGCGTGTTGGCGGGCAGGCGGAAGAAACCCGCGACGGCCTGGTTATCACCCCGCGGCTTGGCCGCCTGCACGGCGGAATCTGGCGCACCTACGCTGATCATCGCATGGCCACTTCTGGCGCCCTGATCGGCCTGGCTGTCGCCGGTGTTGAGGTAGAAAACGTCGAGACCACGGCCAAAACCTTGCCCGCTTTCACCGCCATGTGGGAGCAGATGCTGGCGGGGGCAGGCGCCTGATGCCTTACGGGCAACTCGGAGATGACAGTGCCCGCTGGGGGCGGCCCTCTAAACGCGGTTCACGCCCCCGCACTCAGCAG
>JAITCK010000092.1 GCA_031283115.1 Cellulomonadaceae bacterium
CCCTGTCCATGCTGGCGACCATCGGGAAATCTCCGGCAACGATGGCAGCCGTCATCATGGGCGCCTGGCTGGTCAAGGTCATCATCCTCATCGCACTCCTAGCAACCATTCGTGACCTGGACTTTTACAGTCCAGTGGTCTTGTTTGTGGTGATCGCCGTGGGGGTTGCGGGGTCGGCCGTCGTGGATACTGTTGCCATGCTGCGGGCTCGCCTGCCCTACGTCACGGCAGGGTGAATGTCGGTTTTACGCCGCCAACCTTGACCGTTCCCACATCGTGACCTGCAATCCCTCGCCACTCGCTCTGTCACCGCGCGACCGGCGCCACCCGTCGGACTACGATGGCGAATGGTTCAGGCAGGTTCAGCGAACGATGGAGTTGAGCGATGACGGCAGCAGTGGGGCAGTGGGTTGCCATGATGCTGCCTGCCCTGCATGTCGCCTCGGAAGAGGGTGGCAACGGGTTCACGCCGCCCACCATCGGCGACTTTTTCCCGCCAGCCATCCTTTTTGAAGGCACCTGGTTCCAGATCGACCGCATCTGGATCATCCGCATCGTTACCACCATCGTGCTGGTTACAGTATTTGTGCTGGCGGCCCGCCGGGCCAAACTAGTGCCGGGCCGCTTCCAGGCGGCCATCGAATACCTGCTGGAGTTTGTGCGCAGGCAGATTGTTTACGAGATTCTCGGCAAGGTGGAGGGGCAACGTTTTGTCCCCATGATCACCACCATTTTCTTCTCCATCCTGGCTTTCAACATCACCTCCATTGTTCCCGGCCTCAACCTGGCGGGCACGTCACGAGTTGGCCTGCCCCTGCTGCTGGCCTTGTGGGTGATGATGGCCTACTGGTGGGCGGGCATCCGCAAGCAAGGTTTGGGCGGCTACCTCAAAGCCAGCCTCTTCCCGCCCGTCTGCAAGCAGATGCCTTTGCTGGCGCTCATCATTACGCCTATTGAGGCCGTCCAGATTTTTGTGGTGCGGCCTGCCTCGCTGACTATCCGACTTTTAGCCAACATGATTGCCGGTCACATCATGCTGGTCTTGTGTTTTACCGCGACAGAGTTTTTCTTGCTTCACGCCTCAGGCGCTTTCAAAGCCTTGTCAGCGTTGACGCTGGCCGGAGGCATTTTTGTCACCTTGTTTGAACTGTTGGTCGGCTTTCTGCAGGCCTACATTTTTTCCCTGCTCGCCGCCGCTTACATTCAGATGTCCCTCGAGGAGGAGCACTGACGTATCCATGCCGGATACAGGCTTCTCCTCACCACCCGAAAGGAAACCTCGATGGACGCAGTTACTCTCGCCGAGATTTCAGGCAACCTGAACTCCATCGGCTACGGCCTGGCAACACTTGGCCCAGGCATCGGCTTGGGCATTCTCATCGGCAAGACGGTTGAAGGTATGGCCCGCCAACCTGAAGCGTCCGGCCAGTTGCGCTCCACCATGTTTATTGGTGTGGCCTTCGTTGAGATGCTGGCCCTGCTCGGATTCGTCGCCGGATTCCTCTTCACGTGATGATACTGGTGGAAGAAGCCCCGTCGGGCATCAGCCTGTTCTTACCGGAACCGGCAGACTTGTTCTGGTCTGCCGTTGTTCTGGCCATCATCGCTGTTGTCTTCTACAAGATGGTGCTGCCGCCCATGAACAAGATTCTCGACGAACGTGCCGAGAAGATTGAAGGCGGCCTCGCCCAGGCAGCCAAGGCCCAAGAGGCCGCCGAACAGGCTTTAGCCAACCGGCAGGCCATGATGGAGCAAGCCCACGCCGACGCAGCCAAAGCCCGCGACGAAGCCCGCGAACAGGGCAAACAAATCATCGCTGACTCGCGTGCCAGCGCCCAAGTGGAGGCGCAACGCATCGCCGATGCCGCTGGGCGGCAGATCGACGCCGACAAGCAGGCCGCCGCTGTAGCCCTCCGCAGCGACGTTGGCGAGTTGGCTACCGAGTTGGCCAGCAAGATTGTTGGCGAATCTTTGGCGGACGATGCCGCCAAGTCGCGCATGGTTGACCGTTTCCTTGACGACCTCGAAGCCCACGGCGTAGGCAAGGCAAGCCCAGCGGGAGGGCCTGCGGTATGACCTTGCACGGGACATCGAGAGCCTCACTTGAGGCGGCACGGCAGACTATGGAACCGATGGTGCACGCCATCGGTGACGATGCCATGTCTGTGGGGCAACAGTTGTTTGCCGTTGTCGATGCCCTTGATTCGTCGGCTGGGCTGCGGCGCATCCTCGCTGACCCTTCCCTGCCAGCAGAAGAAAAACAGGCCGTCGCGTCTAGGCTGCTGTCGGCAAGCGCAGCCGACGCGAAAGTCATCTATACGGTCAACACGGTGGTCGCGTCACGATGGAGCGCCGACAGCGACCTGCCCGACGCCCTGGAAGCCCTCGCAACTGACGCCATCCTCATCAACGCGGAATCACGCGGCGCATTAGGTCAGGTAGAAGACGAAACCTTCGCCATTATTCGCGGCCTGCGCGGTCAACGCCAAGCCCGCGAAACCCTGTCAGATCCGCGCAGCAACCCGGCCATGCGGGCCGCCATCGTCGACAAACTGTTAGACGGGCAGGTGGATGCTGCCACCTTGACTCTGGCCCGTCGCGCAACCACGGCCCTGCGGGGCAAACGCTTCATCGCCAACCTGCTGGCCTTGGGCGAGACTATTGCCGCCCGCCGCAGCACCACCATCGCCCAAGTCATCAGCGCTGTCGCCCTCAATGACGCCCAAAAGTCTCGCCTGCAAGACCTCCTGTCACGCGCCTACAACACTGCCGTGCAGGTGTACGTCACTATCGACCCCAGCATTGTGGGCGGCCTGCGCATCCAAGTGGGCGCCGATGTTGTCGACACCACCGTGCTCACCCGCCTAGCCGACGCGAGACGGCAGGTCGCCGCATGACACAGCCGCACGGCCTCCAAGCCCACACCCACACCCGAGTCCACACTGACGACAGACGCAACACCACCGCAAGGAGAGAGTTTTCATGGCTGAGCTGACAATCCGCCCCGAGGATATCCGCGCAGCACTGGATAGCGCGGTCAAAAGCTACGAACCCACCGGCCCTGCCACCGAGGAGATCGGTCACGTCACCCTGGCTGCCGACGGCATCGCCCGCGTTGAAGGTCTGCCCGGAGCTATGGCCAACGAACTGCTCCGCTTCGAAGACGGCACCCTAGGCCTAGCCCTCAACTTGGACGTGCGGGAAATCGGCGTGGTGGTGCTCGGCGACTTCAGTGGCATTGAAGAAGGTCAAGAGGTTCGCCGCACCGGCGAAGTTCTGTCCGTGCCCGTGGGCGAAGGCTATCTAGGCCGCGTCGTCGACCCCCTCGGCAACCCCATTGACGGTCTCGGAGACATTACTGGCATTACTGGCCGCCGCGCCTTGGAACTGCAAGCCCCCGATGTGATGCACCGCAAGTCAGTGCACGAACCCATGCAGACCGGCATCAAAGCCATCGACTCCATGATCCCCATCGGCCGCGGACAACGTCAACTCATCATTGGCGACCGGCAAACCGGCAAAACGGCCATCGCTATTGACACCATCATCAACCAGAAAGCCAACTGGGAATCCGGCGACCCCAACAAGCAGGTTCGTTGCATTTACGTGGCTATCGGCCAAAAAGGCACCACCATCGCTTCAGTGCGCGGCGCCCTAGAAAATGCTGGCGCCCTGGAATACACCACCATTGTGGCCTCCCCGGCCTCCGACCCGGCTGGCTTCAAATACTTGGCCCCCTACACCGGCTCGGCTATCGGCCAGCATTGGATGTATGACAGCAAACACGTGCTCATCGTCTTCGATGACCTGTCCAAACAGGCTGAAGCCTACCGGGCCGTGTCCCTGCTGCTGCGCCGCCCACCAGGCCGCGAAGCCTACCCCGGCGACGTCTTCTACCTCCACTCCCGCCTGCTGGAACGTTGCGCCAAACTGTCAGACGATTTGGGTGCCGGATCCATGACGGGCCTGCCCATGATCGAAACCAAAGCCAACGACGTGTCCGCCTACATTCCCACCAACGTTATCTCCATTACGGACGGGCAGATTTTCCTCCAATCCGACCTTTTCAACGCCGACCAACGCCCCGCCGTGGACGTAGGCATCTCCGTGTCCCGGGTGGGCGGCGACGCGCAAATCAAAGCAATGAAGCAGGTGGCGGGCACCCTCAAACTCGAGTTGGCCCAATACCGGTCCCTGGAAGCCTTTGCCATGTTCGCCTCCGACCTGGACGCCGCCTCCCGCGGCCAGTTGGCCCGCGGCGCAGCCCTCATGGAACTGCTCAAGCAGCCCCAATACACGCCCTACCCGGTCGAAGAACAGGTGGTGTCCATCTTCGCGGGCACTAAAGGCAAACTTGACGACGTCCCGCTGGAGGACGTCAAACGGTTCGAACATGAACTGCTCGACCATGTGCGCCACACCACCGACATTCTGCCCACCATCGCTAACGCGAAGGTGCTCGACGACGCCCTCACCGACACTATCGCCGACACGATTGACGATTTCCGGCGTGGTTTTATGAAAGGCGACGGCAGCCCGCTGATCACTACCCTGTCTGAAGAAGACCAGGTGACCATCGAGCAGGAGCAGATCGTTACAGGCAGGCGGGGCTGACCGGTGGCAGGCGGTAAGCAGCGCATCTATCGGCAGAAGATCGCCTCGACGGCATCCCTGCAGAAAGTGTTTCGCGCCCAAGAACTCATTGCGGCCTCCCGTATCGGCAAGGCTCGCGCCCGCACGGCAGCGGCGGCCCCCTTCGCTGAAGCGATTACTCGGGCTGTGTCTGCTGTGGCCGTCCACACCACCATCGAACACCTGCTCACTGAACCCCGACACGACACCGACCGCTGCGCCATCCTCATTGTGGGTGCTGACCGGGGCATGGCCGGGGCCTACACGGCATCTATTCTGCGTGAGGCAGAAAAACTCTTCGGAAACCTCCGCGATGAAGGCAAAGAATACGACCTTTATGTGGCCGGGCGTCGGGCCGTCAGTTACTACACCTACCGAGGTCACACCCTGGCGGGGAGTTGGGAATACGGCAGCGACGAACCCACTCCCGAGGTTGCTGGCGAGATAGCCGACACCCTGCTCCACGCCTTCCAAGCCCCCGCCGCCGACGGGGGGGTAGGGGAGTTGCATGTGGTGTACACGCAGTTCGTCAACATGGTCACCCAGAAACCCCGCGTGGTGCGCATGTTGCCTCTGGAAGTGGTGGAAGGCGTCAGCGCTCCCGAAGACATTGAACCCCTCTACGACTTTGAACCCAGCGCCTCCGAAGTATTGGACGCCCTGCTGCCGCGCTACATCAGATCCCGGCTCTTCTCCTTCCTGCTGGAATCTGCCGCCTCCGAGTTGGCCTCCCGGCAGAGCGCCATGCACACCGCCACCGACAACGCCCAAGACCTCATCACCACCTACACGCGCAAAGCCAATGCGGCGCGCCAAGGTGACATCACCCAGGAAATCACCGAGATTGTCTCCGGTGCCGACGCACTAGCGAACTCACACTGAGCGAGGAAACCATGACTGAGAACATTGTGGCAGGCCGCGTGGCCCGCGTGATCGGCCCCGTCGTTGACATTGAGTTCCCTGAAGACGCCATCCCTGACATTTATAACGCCCTGACCGTGCCCATCGACCTGACCGGGCAAGGCGAAGGGGACACCACCTTCACGTTGACTCTGGAAGTGGCCCAACACTTGGGCGACAACATTGTGCGCGCTATCGCCCTCAAACCCACCGACGGCCTGGTGCGTGGGGCTGTTGTCACCGACACCGGCTCGCCCATTTCTGTGCCCGTAGGCGACATCACTAAAGGCCACGTGTTTGATGTGGTGGGCAACGTACTCAACCTCAAAGAAGACGAAAAGTTTGAGGTGACCGAGCGTTGGCCCATCCACCGCCAGCCTCCCGCCTTCAAAGATTTGGAATCGAAAACCCAGATGTTTGAGACGGGCATCAAGGTGATCGACCTGCTCACCCCCTACGTTCAAGGCGGCAAGATTGGGCTCTTCGGTGGGGCTGGCGTGGGCAAAACGGTGCTCATTCAAGAGATGATCCAGCGGGTGGCCCAAGACCACGGCGGCGTGTCCGTCTTTGCTGGCGTGGGTGAACGCACCCGTGAAGGCAACGACCTCATTCACGAAATGGAAGAGGCAGGCGTCTTTGACAAGACGGCCCTCGTGTTCGGCCAGATGGACGAGCCGCCCGGAACCCGTTTGCGCATCGCCCTGACCGGCCTGACCATGGCCGAATACTTCCGTGACGTACAAAAACAGGACGTTCTACTCTTCATCGACAACATCTTCCGTTTCACCCAGGCCGGCTCGGAAGTGTCTACCCTGCTGGGCCGGATGCCGTCAGCCGTGGGCTACCAGCCCAACCTGGCCGATGAGATGGGCCTGCTGCAAGAACGCATCACCTCCACCCGCGGCCACTCCATCACCTCGCTCCAGGCCATTTACGTGCCTGCTGACGACTACACCGACCCGGCCCCAGCAACAACCTTCGCCCACCTGGATGCGACTACGGAACTGTCCCGCGAAATCGCCTCCAAGGGCTTGTACCCGGCCGTTGACCCTCTAGCCTCCACGTCACGCATCCTTGACCCCCTCTACGTGGGCCAAGACCACTACGACACGGCCACCCTGGTCAAATCTATTTTGCAACGCAACAAAGAGTTGCAAGACATCATCGCTATTCTGGGTGTGGACGAGTTGAGCGAGGAAGACAAGACGGTGGTGGCACGGGCCCGCCGCATCCAACAGTTCCTGTCTCAAAACACCTACATGGCCACGAAGTTCACTGGCGTGGAGGGATCCACCGTTCCCTTGGCTGAAACCATTGAGGCTTTCAAAAAGATTGCCGCCGGAGAGTACGACCACGTTGCCGAACAGGCCTTCTACAACATTGGCGGCTTGGACGACTTGGAACGCAACTGGGCGAAAATCCAGAAAGAATACGGGGCGTAACCGTGGCCGAACTGTCAGTCGACCTTGTCGCCGCCGACCGCAAAGTGTGGTCGGGAAGTGCGCGGCAGGTCAGCGCGCCGTCTGTGGATGGGCAGGTGGGCATCATGCCAGGCCACACCCCCCTGCTTGCGGTGATGCGGGCTGGAACAGTGTCTGTGAGCACGGGCGACGGGGTGGCTTTTGAAGCCCACGTGTCTGGCGGGTTTGTTTCTGTTGACGACAACCTGGTCACTGTTGTCGCCGACGACATCACCCCCCTGGCCGACCCGGGCATGGACTTCGGTTACGGGCAAGGCCGATAGGCGGGGTTGGTCATGTCTCCGGTCTACGTCGCCTTCATCGTGTTGGTGAGTTTGCTGGCGTTGGCCGTCATCGTTGCCGCAGGGGCGGTGTACCGGGTGCGGGCCTTGGCTAGGCGGGTGGGATCGTTCCCCTGCCACTACCGAACAGGCCGCACCACTGACTTGGGGGCACAGTTTGCGCCGGGTATCGCCCACTATGCCTCAGACGGTATCGAATGGTATTCCGTATGGTCGCTGCGGCCCTACCCGAGAAGGCGCTGGAACAGGCAGTGCTTGACAGTGCGTGAACGCACCGATTTACCGGGCCGCGACGGCGTCTTTTTAGTGCGTTGCACCTGCAAGGACACCGAGTTTGATCTCACCATGTCTCAGGCTGCCTATGCTGGTTTGTGCTCTTGGCTGGAAGCGGCCCCTCCTGCGGCTCGTTTTATCGTCTAGGGGACAGGCCTCTAGCGCCCGACAGTCGGTACGGTCGGGGATGCACGGCTACGGTTGTGCGGTGCGTATTGTTGTTGCCCAATGTTCGGCCCAGTATTCGGGCCGCTTGTCGGCGGTGCTTCCGCTGGCTACGCGGCTCATCGTTGTCAAGGCGGACGGGTCGGTGTTGTTACATTCCGACGGCGGATCCTATAAGCCTCTCAACTGGATGAGCCCGCCCTGTAGCCTGCGCGAATCGGTGCCGGATGACGATGCAGTATCCCGGGGTGTCACGGCCACGTGGACGGTTCAGCACGCCAAGAGTGACGACCGCCTGGATATTGAACTTCACGAGGTTTTCCACGATGCTGCCTTCGATTTAGGGGTGGATCCCGGGCTTATCAAGGATGGGGTGGAGGCCCACCTGCAAGAGTTGCTGGCCGAGCAGATCACCCTGCTGGGGCCGGGACATACTCTGGTGCGCCGTGAATACATGACGGCTATTGGCCCGGTGGATATTTTGGCTCGGTCTCCGCAGGGCGGGCATGTGGCGGTGGAGATCAAGCGGCGTGGGGAGATTGACGGGGTGGAGCAGTTGACCCGCTACCTGGACTTGTTGGGCCGTGATCCTCTGCTGGCTCCCGTGCATGGGGTTTTTGCTGCCCAGGAGATCAAACCGCAGGCGCGCACCCTGGCCGAGGACCGCGGGATCGCCTGCGTCGTGCTGGACTACGACGCGCTGCGCGGCCTGGACGACGCCGACAGTCGGCTGTTCTAATAGAATCCCTGCTG
>JAITCK010000093.1 GCA_031283115.1 Cellulomonadaceae bacterium
TGCTCGGCATTGAGTTTATTGGCTTCAAAAGCCTTCTGCGTGGAAGATTGGAAAATCCGCAGTAAACTCCGCGATGGCATAAATTAGGAGGAAGCCATGTTGCGTTTTCTATCGCATGGCGCCGCAGGCGCGTACCAGGTGAACGACACAGGTCTGCACGATTGCCAGCAGCCAGATGGTGTTGACCGCTGCCGGCAAGCCTTTGAGACCGTCGCAACACACGATGCACACATCAAGAATGCCACGGTTTTTCAAGTCTGTCAGGATAGTCAACCATTGTTTGGCACCCTCACCTCCTGTCGGGCCGACCCACAAGCCCAACACGTCGCGTTGGCCTTTCATGTTCACGCCCATTGCCACATAGACCGGCCGGTTGGCCACCGTGCCGGAACGAACCCCCGTGGTCATACCTTTGGCATACAAGGAGAGCACCGACTCATCGAATCCCGCAAGACGCCGTTGACGCTTGGGCACAATCTGAGGAGTAAAACTTCCCTCCCGATCCCGAGGCACATCAATGGTCACCGGTCCCACCTCGGTAGTGACCGTCTTGGACGTGTACCCGTTACGAGAGTTTTCCCCGTTACGACCCATCACATCATGCTTGTCATACCCCAAATGGTCCGACATCTCAGCCTCCAACGCGGACTGCAACACCTGACGCGTAAAAGCCGTCAACAAGCCACCTTGCCCAGTAAGCGACACCCCCCTTCCTCCGAGCCTGAGCAACCAACTCCTCAGCAACCTTATGCAACTCCACATCTCGAGACCCTGGCGGAACCATTGCTGCTTCAAGATACTCCTGATTATCCATGACATGAATCATCCTTCCACCACGGCCTCCAGCCGCAGCATCACACCGAACCACCAGTTACACAGATTTCCTGACAGACCCCGCGCTGAAAATGCAGTCGGTTGGGTGGTTTCAGACTGGACGTCTTACCAACACAATTCTCTAAAAGGGCGACGATGAGAAAAGTGACATCAAAGGGAAAGCGTCGACTTCACGGTGCTGCGCGGGGAAGTAGAATTGCAATAATACTATACGCACTACTCATGGCCGTGCTCACAATCAGCAATGTTTACACCAATAATTCAATTCTGTGGGATCAGCACTCCACCGCAATAGTAATTGTTTCTAGTCTATGTATTTTATGGTCATTTTTTCCTGGCATATGGATTTCAGACGAAGGATTGATTGTGCGGCAATTTTGGAGAACGATTCATATTCCGTACGACAATTTAATTGTATCTTCAACTAATTGTGAAAGTATATGGTATCGTGGGGGGAAATCCTACCTACTGCACATGCTTGTTATTTATACAAACGAAAGACAAATTTCACTAGCGTTCACAGTATCAACTGTTAAAAGAAGTAAGAGAATGGCAAAGAGGTTACAGCGGATGGTGGATGCTGAGAACAATAGAACAGATGTTAGTAACGCTGGTTGATTGGGTCTGTCGGGAAATCTGTGTAACTGGTGGTTCGGCGTGATGCTGCGGTTGGAGGCCGTGGTGGAAGGGTGATTCACATCACGGAATAGAATATTAGGAACCTTCTGAACAGGCGGTTTTGTCACCGCCGTCTCGTGAGGGGTATCGCTGCTCACCTCGAATAGGTGTGTGGCATATCTGTGTTGCGGGATTTGGTGTCTACAGTGGCGAACGGGTTTGCGCTAAACAGCGCCTGTGTCCGGCAAAGCACAAGGCCCCCTGCGTGATAGCAGGAGGCCTTGGGGACAAGTTGGGTTGTTGCGGGTGACGACCGGAGCACACGAGGCGTACAAACAACGGTCGCGGCGCGCGGTCACGGTGCCAGGGGTCAGCGCATCCCTTTGCGGCTGGGGCGCATCCGGGTGGGGTCCACGCCCTTGGGCATGGGAAGGCGGACGCCGCCGAGGGCTTTGAGGCGACGCGACAACTGGTCTACCTCAGCCTTGGTGAGTTTCGGTTTGAGTTTGGAGATGGTGCGGGCCAGTTTGGTCAAAGGCACTTGGCCGGGTTCGTCACCCATCTGAATGAGGGCGATAGGCAGGTCAGAACCGGGGACGACACGCTGGACTTTGCGGCGTTCGTCGTCGAGCAGGCGGGCCACGCGGGCTGCCGGGCCTTCCGACACCAGCACCACACCGGCCCGGCCAACACCACGGAAGACCAGGTCGCCGCCGCGCGGGTTGACGGCCACAGGTTCGTCTTCGAACAGCCAGCCTCCACGTACCGTGCCCATAGCCGAGCGGGCGGCGCCAGGCTGGCCTTCGATGCGCTGGTAGGCGGCCCGTTCAGCGTTGCGGGTCAGAGTGAACATGGCGGCGAGGAGGGCCAGCGGCAGAGCCATGACGATCCAAAAGACCAGGTTGTGCGTGAGCAGACCGACGACAACACCAACAAGCATGACGGCCACGAAGAAGCCGAGTATGTACCAGGTGACTGCCGGGTTGACCGACCGGGTCATCGTGTAGGCAGCCCACACCTGGTGGTACCAGCGTTGCTTTTTGGGTTGGGGGGCGGTGTCGTTGCGGGCCATAGTGTGCGATTCTACGAGTGAGCGGGCACTGCTCAGGGGCTTGAGGGGAAAGTTGAGTGTTCGGTGAGACTGGGTCAGGCGGCAGCCAGCAGGCTTTTGGCTTCTTGCCGGGAGACCGTCGGCTGTCCCAGGTGGGCCAGGGGTTCGGGGATGGGCAGGCCACGCTTGGTCATGGCCTGGCCCCAGAGCCGTCCAGCCCGGTAGGAGGACCGGACCAGCGGTCCAGACATGACCCCCAGGAAGCCGATTTGTTCGGCCAGGTTGGACAGTTCGAGGAACTCTTCCGGTTTGACCCAACGGTCGATGGGGTGGTGGCGCAGGGAGGGCCGCAAATATTGGGTGATGGTGATGAGGTCGCAACCGGCATCGTGCAGGTCACGCAGGGCCTGCTCGATTTCTTCACGGGTTTCACCCATGCCCAAAATGAGGTTGGACTTGGTGACCAGGCCAGCCTCCCGGGCACGGGTGAGCACAGCCAGGGATCGTTCGTAGCGGAAGGCGGGGCGGATGCGTTTGAAAATGCGGGGCACCGTCTCCACGTTGTGGGCCATGACTTCCGGGCGGGCGTCGTTGACTTGGTCGAGCAGGTCGGGGATGGCGTTGAAGTCGGGGATGAGAATTTCCACGCCAGCGGAAGGGTTGAGGGCGTGAATCTGCCGGATGGTTTCCGCATACAGCCAGGCGCCGCCGTCGGGCAGGTCGTCGCGGGCCACGCCGGTGACGGTGGCGTAGCGCAGGCCCATGGTGCGCACGGATTCGGCGACGCGGCGGGGTTCGTCGGCGTCGAAGTCGTCGGGCTTGCCGGTGTCGATTTGGCAGAAGTCGCAGCGGCGGGTGCACTGGTTGCCGCCGATAAGGAAGGTGGCCTCGCGGTCTTCCCAACATTCGAAAATGTTGGGGCAGCCTGCGCTGGAACAGACGGTGTGCAGGTCAGCGCCCTGCATGAGGGCTTTCATGTCCTGATATTCGGGGCCTTGGATGGCGGTGGTGCGAATCCAGTCAGGCTTGCGCTCGATGGGCACCTCAGCGTTGCGGGCTTCAACCCGCAACATGCGGCGGCCTTCGGGTGCGACAGCCTGCGGCCCGGAGGACGGGCCTGATCCTGCACAACTCACTGGCTTCTCCTAGTGCTTTTCCTTAAAAGGGTAACGATGGGCGACTTGCGAAATCCATCAAACGGGGGACAGCCTAGCGGGTTTCCATCATGGGCCCAACATGATGTTGCAGGGCAGCGGCTAAAAGTGGCCGAATCTCGGTGATGGTTACGTCACGTCCCAACTCGGCTGTCAGACTGGTGGGGTCGGCGTCGTCGATGCCGCAGGGAATGATGTGGGTGAACTCTGCCAGGTCTGGGTTGCAGTTGAGGGCCAGCCCGTGCATGGTTACGCCTTGAGCTACCCGTGCCCCGATGGCGCAGACCTTCCGTTCCCGGTCACGATGAGGCCCGACGATGGCCGCTCCACCTGCACCGACGGGAACCCAGACGCCGCTGCGGTCGGTGACGCGGATTGTCGCTAAGCCGAGTTGCCCGCACACGTCCATGACGGCTGCTTCCAGGGCGCGCACGTAGGCGACCACGTCCAGGGGGGGAGTCAGGCGGCCAATAGGGTAGGCGACGAGTTGCCCTGGCCCATGCCAGGTAATCTTCCCGCCCCGATCCACGTCAACGACGGGCCTGCCGTTGTCCGGGTATTCGGCCTCCCGTGTGCGGCGGCCTGCCGTGTACACGGATTCGTGTTCCAACAGGAAGGCCACCGGGCCGCGGTGGCCTGCTGCCACCTCTGCGTGAGCCTGCCGCTGCATGTCCCAGCCAGCGTGATACTCCACCAGCCCAGCCACATCAACAATCTCAAACCGCTGCCCGTCATCCACGCCTTCACCCTACCTTTCGCCGTGGAACCCCGTCAGGCTGTTGAGCGTTCATCGGGCGACGGGGTGTGATCGTTTGCCGTCAGGGCTACCAGGGTGTGGTCTGATGCGGCGATGGATGCCACCGGCACGCGCACGCTCGATTCTCTTACTGCCTGCCGCCAACTCACGCAGGGCGGGTGGGCCATGGTTGGCTGGCGGGTGGGCGGCCAGATCGCTGAGGTGCACAGCAGGGGAGGGCTTGTTGGACCGCTCACGTTGCGTGACATTGCCGTGTCCGACGACGGCCTGCCGTACCTTGCACCGGAAGGGCGTGATATTCCTGCCGGTTGGAGCCCAGCAGATGATGTCCGATGTTTTGCGGCCCTTGTCTGCGGTGATGGTGTTGTTGGTGCCGCCATCTGCCAGGCGGGAACCTTTGCCGCCCTCATGTTCGATGCAGGCCCGCCCCAGCCCATCGACGTGACTAGCGGCGAATCGGCGTTGCGCCAGTTACGGCATCGGGCCAGGACGGCGGGAAGGTGACGTGGCTGATATGCATGATGCCCCGCCTGGGCGGGCGGGGCATCAACGGGTGGTGCGGGGTTGCCATGGCGCAAAAACCAGACAGGAGAGGCAGCCAGATCGGCTAGAAGCCAGTGCAGGTTAGAGGCCCAGGTCGGCTTCGAAGGCGCCTTCCTCAATGCGGGCCTTGACGGCGCTCAGGTAGCGGGCGGCGTCGGCTCCGTCAACGAGACGGTGGTCGTAACTGAGGAAGAGGTAGGCGAACTGGCGGATAGCGATGACATCTTCACCGCTGGCCCCCTTGATGACGGCGGGGCGCTTGGTGATGGTGCCGGTGCCCAGGATGGCCACCTGGCCGCCAGGAACAACGGGCGTGTCAAAGAGGGAGCCGCCCGAACCAGTGTTGGTGATGGTGAAGGTGGCCCCTTGCAACTCAGCCGGGGTGACCTTGTTGGCGCGGGTGCGGCCACCCAGGTCTCCGATAGCTTTGGCCAGGCCAGCCAGGGACAGGTCGCCAGCGTTCTTGATGACGGGAACCATGAGGCCGCGC
>JAITCK010000108.1 GCA_031283115.1 Cellulomonadaceae bacterium
TGTGCCCAATCTTGCCGGGCCGTTTCATCTCCACACCGGCACCCTGCAACACCACCTCACCCAGCAGTTGCGTCCAGCCCACCATGCCAGCCCGCGTATCCACGACAGCCGCATCCAAAACCCCGTCGTCGATACGAGCCTCAGGAATAAGAGTGATGTTGCCAGGCAAGATGCCACAGTTACCGATCATGGCCGACCGCAACTGCGTGCGCACGGCAGGATGATCATCCAGCCAAATAGTGGCGGGCAGGCGACTGTCATGCAAATGCCTCACCCCCGCCAAAAAGTAGGCGATCCAGCCAAAGCGGTGCTTGAGATCATCGTCAGTTTCCGCAACCATCGCCGCATCAAAACCCAAACCAGCAATGACAAGAAAAAGTTGCGTATCGCCTTCGATAGCACCCTTAGCGGACAGCGGATGAACTTTAGCCGCCTCAGTGACCCGCGCCCAACCCACGTCGATGTGGCGTTCACGGCCACCCAACACCACTGCCATCGCCTCATCGACAGAGCCGATAGGCAAGTCAAGGTTGCGGGCCAGCAGATTACCCGTCCCAGCAGGCAGCAAGGCCATAGGAACACCCGTACCGATCATCGCCGACGCAACCGCTCGCACCGTGCCATCCCCGCCAGCAGCAGCCACCACATCAGCGCCCGCCCGCAAAGCAGCCCGAGCCTGGGCGGCACCCGTGTCTTCGACGGTGGTCTCAAAAATGAGGGGGGCCGGCAAGGCGGCATCAGAACACATGAGTCGCACCGCCTCAACCAGTTGGGCGGCATTATCTTTGATGGGGTTGACCACCACAGCCACCTGCTGCCGGTGCCGTTTATGCCGATGATGCCTGGTAGACGACGGATGATGCAAGGGAGCCAGCCTGCGCGCAGCCCTGGCCACCCGAATCCCCACCCGGCGGCGGGCCCGCACATACATTGCGGCAGCCGCAATCAACAGCAGCACCCCAATGGTCACGGCAGCAACAAGCAACCACTCCTGCCAGTGAATGTCAAGGCTCCGCACAGGGACAACGGTAGCCTCACACAAGGGAAGTAGTTTCGATCGCGCGCCGTTCCGCCGCTACACGGCCACCCTAGAAGGCTGCCAGGATGCAGGCACAGGTAGTCTGTGCGATGTGATTGACCTCCGTCTGCTCCGAGAAGACCCTGACCGTGTCCGTGCCAGCCAGCGTGCCCGCGGCGACGACCCGTCACTCGTCGACGACGTTCTGGCAGCCGACGAACGTCGCCGCGCCTCACTCGCCGAATATGAATCCCTGCGGGCTGAGCAAAAAGCCATGGGCAAGCAGGTAGCGCAAGCCAAAGGCGACGAAAAAACGGCCCTGCTGACCCACACCAAAGAACTCGCCGAGCGCGTCAAAGGCGCCAACGCTGACGCTTCAGACGCTGCCGCCCACTGCGAAGAACTGATGTACCAGATCAGCAACGTGGTCGAAGGCGCCCCTCCAGGCGGCGAAGACGACTACCTTGTGGTCAAGCAGGTGGGCACGGCCCGCGACTTCACGGCAGAAGGGTTCAACCCCCGCGACCATCAAGAACTGGGCGAAATGCTGGGCGCTATCGACACCCCGCGCGGAGCCAAAGTGAGCGGCGCCCGCTTCTACTTCCTCACCGGTGTGGGCGCCATGCTAGAACTGGCCATCCTCAACGCCGCCATGGATCAGGCCGTCACCGCCGGATTCACCCCCGTGATCACACCCACCCTGGTCAAACCGGAAACTATGCGCGGCACCGGGTTCCTTGGCGCCCACGCCGACGAAATCTACCGGCTAGAAAAAGATGACCTCTACCTGGTAGGCACCTCCGAAGTGGCCTTGGCTGGCTACCACAGCGACGAAATCATCGACCTGTCAGCCGGACCCAAACGGTACGCCGGATGGTCGGCCTGCTACCGCCGCGAAGCCGGGGCTGCAGGCCGCGACACCCGCGGCATCATCCGCGTGCACCAGTTCCACAAGGTGGAAATGTTCAGTTACTGCACGCCCGCTGACGCCGCCGACGAACACCAGCGCCTGCTGGCCTGGGAAGAACAGATGCTGGCCACCGTCGACCTGCCCTACCGGGTGATCGACACCGCCGCAGGCGACCTGGGCTCCAGCGCGGCCCGCAAGTTCGACTGCGAAGCCTGGCTACCCACCCAACAGCGCTACCTGGAACTGACATCCACCTCCAACTGCACCACCTTCCAGGCTCGCCGTCTGGGCGTGCGCGAACGCGGCGCCGACGGCAAAACAGAGACGGTAGCCACCCTCAACGGCACCCTAGGCACCACCCGCTGGATAGTGGCCATCCTAGAAAACCATCAGCAGGCCGACGGATCCGTTGTGGTACCGGAAGGTCTGCGCCCCTACCTGGGTGGCCGTGAAATCTTCGAGCCGCTGGCCTAACCCCATGCGAAACCCCAGGGCCGTCGCCGCGTCGCTTGTCACAGCGGTGGCGGTTGCGACCCTGCTTGTCGGCGTGGCGGTGCCAGCAGGGGCTGACGGGCTTGGCGGAACTGATGTGGCTACACAAGCACAAGCCACCACCGACGGCGACCAACCCGATTACGCGGCCACAGCAGCCAGCCCGGAAACCCCCCTGGTAGTGGCTGGCCTGGCTGGTCTGCAATGGTCAGATCTTGACCCGGCCACTACACCTCACCTGTGGCGGATGGTGGGCGCAGGCGATGTGGCATCGACAGCCGTGCGCACCTTGCCCGCCCCCACCTGCCCGGTAGACGCCTGGCTGACCCTGTCCGCTGGAAGCCGTGTTGTCGGGCCACGAACCGACGACGCGACCAGCAGCGACATGCCCGACGGCCTGACTGGTGCCCCCTTCACTGACGGCACCGACCCCAACGCCAGTACCGTCAACCCTGCCGACGACCACAGCGACGATCAAGCCTCCTCCGTGCTGCGCTGCCGCCCCATCCCACAAGTCAACCCCCGGCAAACCGCCCGCGACAGTATCGCCACCGTGCCGGTAGACGTGACCGGCTGGGCTGGACTGACCGCCCCCGACGAAACTGCCACCGGCACTCTGGGCCGCCCGGGAACTCTCGGCGACGCCCTCGCCCAGGCCGGACAATGCAGCGTCGCCATCGGGCCAGGTGCCGCAGCAGCCCTCGCCCGGTCAGACGGCAGCGTCGACAGGTTCGCACCCGCCCTCCCCCGCAACGGCGCACCCGCCGCCATGATCCCCCTGCTGGCCAGCCGCCTAACCGCCTGCCCTGTCACCGTCATCGACCTCGGCCAACTGCCCGGCACCGCCACCGAACGTGCTGAAACACTCGCCGGAATCGACGCCAACATCGGCGCTCTCACCCGCGCCCTACCCGCCAGCGGACGGCTCATCGTTGCAGGCATCGCCGACACCCCTCTCGGATCACACGGGCTGCAAGCCGCCATCGAACGCCGCCCAGCAACCGTAGGCCCGCCCGCCTGGCTGTGGTCCGAATCCACCCACAACCAGGGCATGATCACCACTAACGACCTGGCCGCCACCATCGCGCAAGCGACAGGACTAGACCCCGCCGGCTTTGACGGCTCCCCCCTGCTCCACGGGGAAACCCGTCAGTTTGACACCCGCGCCACCATAGAAAATCGCCTCTACCTGACCACCCTCAGCGACACCGCCGACCCGGTCATGTGGGGTATCTTCGGGATACTGGTGCTGACCATTGTCACCTGCGCGCCCCTGCTGCTGCGTGGGCGACGACGGCTGCGCGGTTCAACGGGCGACGATGCCGACGGCGGCGCTGATACCGTCGTTGCCTCTGATCCCGTCGACGCTACTGACGGCGACCGACGACGACGCATCGCTGTTTCCGCCCTGACCGTGGCCGCCCTGCTCCCTGCAGCAGCCCCCCTAGCCACTCTGACCCGCTGGTGGGCTACCCCCGCACCCGGCAGCATCCTGGCTCTGGCCGTCGTTGCTGGCGCCCTGCTATTAGGCCTAGTCACCTGGGCTGGCCAGCCCCTACTTCGACGCCTACTACCCGCTGCTGCCTGGCATCGTCCCCTGGCTATCGCCACCCTCACCTGGATCATCCTCACCGTTGACGGCCTGGCCGGAACCCCCCTGCGGCTAGGCTCGCCGCTCAGTTCCGGGCTCACCCTGGGCCGGTTCCACGGGTTCGACAACTCCGTGTTTTCTGTCTACGCCGTCAGCGCAGTAGTAGTGGTGGCAGGCGTCTTCGCCGCCGTTCCCGGGCGGAAGGCCCGATGGGTTGCCGCCGGGGCGTTGGCCGCCATCTCCGTACTAGTCAACGGCCTACCCATGTTCGGGGCCGACGCAGGCGGCATCGTCACCCTAGTGCCCGCCTTTGTGGTGATGACCCTGCTGCTGGCTGGGCAAAAAATCCGCCTACGCCACTGGCTGCTGGCCGCAGGCGTCACCCTGGCCGTCACCGCCGCTATCGCCCTGCTGGCCTGGGCCATGCCCGACGGATCCCACCTGGGCCTCTTTGTGCAACGACTCATTGACGGCGACGCCTGGATGATTCTCCCCTCGAAAATCGCTGGCGCCTGGGCAACCGTCGCCCACCTGCCGGGACTGGTACTGCTTGTTGTACTGGTCGCCCTCATGTGGGCCGTACTGACCCCAGGCCGCCGCCCCTGGACGCGACTACAACCCCTAGCAGACCTCTACTCACGACAGCCAGCCCTCCGGGCCTGCATCATCACCCTAGTGGTGGTAGCCGTAGTGGGATCCCTGCTCAATGACTCCGGTATCGCTGTAGCCGCCATCGTCGTCAGCGTGGCCGTAGGAACCTTACTGACAGGGGCCTGGCAGGCTGGCACGGCCACCCGGCCCTCAACTGCCGCAAGCGCGCCCGCCCGCCTCACCATCAACCACACCCCCACCGCCATGCTGACCAGCAGTAGCGCCATGCTGCTGGTGCTACTGCTCGTGACCGCCCTCTTCCCAGCCCCAGGCGGAGTCGCCGCAGCCGGACAGTTATCGACAGCCACCCGCAGGCCCCTCATCGCCAGCAGCCAAACCGTCAACCAAGACGGCGCTGCCCCCCAGGCTAACGGCCCGCAAGCCAGCGACCAGCAGCAAGACCCCCTCGTCATCATCGGCACCAGCGGCATCCGCTGGAACGACATCCGGTCAGACCTGCGCGACACCGGAACCCGCACCCCCACCCTGGCCCGGCTCCTAGCCAACGGCGCCGACACAGGCGCAGCCTCCCTAGCCACCGGACGGGCAGCCCGCTGCCTCGGCAGCGGCTGGCTGACCCTCTCGGCAGGCCGCCTAGCCGAAATCGCCGTCGACCGCAGCGAAACCGGCCCCTGGGCCTGCCCCCGCTTCACCGTGACCCAAGACGTTGACCTGACAAATCACGGCAGACCCATCCCCGGCAGTCCAGCCACGATCACCAACTGGGATCACCTTCAAGAAATACAGCACGGCTCATCCTTCGCCGCCAACCTGGGCCTGCTCGGCGAAGCCCTCATCGGACGGGCCACCGACACCCCCGGCGAATACCTGGCCTTCGGTGGTGACCAACAAGATGTCACCGCCATCGGCCCCGGTGCAGCCGTCGCCCTCGCAGACGCCCAAGGCTCCGTCCCCCGCTACTTCACCCTGACCCAGGCTCTAGCGCCAAACGCACAAGCCTTCACCGAACCGATCACCCTGGTTGACCTGGGCGTGCTAGAGATTTTCCCCAGCCAACGGGCCGACCCCCTCTGGGAGGCAGAGTTTGGCCCCACCTGGCTACCCGGCCAAACCCGTAGCACCGCCGTCACCATCATGGACAGCCTGCTAGGTCGGGTGCTTGACGCCGTGCCGCCAGAAGCCACCGTCATCGTCGCCGACGTCGACCAAATCCCTGGCGGACGGGCCGAACTCGGCCCCGTCATCGTCCACAACGCCTCCGGGGCAACAGCCAGGCCGCGATTCCTCACCTCATCGGCCACCCGCACCGACGGCGTTGTCCGCCTACCCGACCTGACCCCCCTCATCCTCGACGCCGCAGGGGCACAGATACCCAACCTGGTCGGCGACACCCCCATCACCCTGGGCGGCATCCGGCCCAGCGATGCCGACACTGCCGCCCGCCAGTTGGCTGGCCTCACCTCCACCGACCATGTGCGCAGGGCCAGCTACCTTTGGTTCGTTGACCTGCCCTTCTGGCTGGGCCTAGCCGTTGCCGCCCTCACAGCCACCACCGCCGCCGTCCCCGCCCTGCGGCGCAGGCTGACCCGGCAGGTCGACAAGACCCTGGGACGCCTGGCCGAAGGGTTACTCCTTACTGTTGCCAGCATCCCAGCAGCCTCCTTCCTTGGCGGGCTGACAGGCTGGTGGAACTTCACCACGTCCCGATCCATCATGCTTTTTGTCTCGACAGCCGCAGCAACGGCTGCCGTGGTCGGCACGGCTGCCCTGGCTCCCCGACGGCCAGTATGGATTCGCCCCACCATCATCTCCGGCATCACCCTAGCCACCCTAGTCATCGACGCCTTTGCCGGAACCCCCCTCAACCGGGCCTCCCCGCTCGGGTCTGCACCCACCTTCGGGGCCCGGTTCTTCGGATTCGGTAACCCCACCTTCTCCGTATTCGCCGTAGCGGGCATCGTTGTGGCTGCCGGACTAGCCCACTGGCTGGGCAGGCGGCAAGGCAAACTCGCTGGGCCTGTCATCGCCACGCTGGCGGCAACCCTCATCGCCCTCGTCACCACCCTGGTTGACGTGTGGCCAACCCTGGGCGCCGACTTCGGCGGCATCGTGCTGCTGCCCGCCTTTGTGGTGGTGATTCTCGCAGCCACCGGCGCCCGCATCACCCTGCGGCGGTTCACCCTCTGGGCTGCCATCGGCGTCACCGCCGGGGCAGGTGTGGCCGTACTCGACTGGCTACGACCGGCAGCCTCCCGGTCTCACCTGGGCAGGTTCGTTCAACAGGCCATCGACGGGGACGCCTGGGAGATTGTCTGGCGCAAAGCCGTGTTCGCAGTCAACTCCATCTGGGGTGGCCCCACCGTATGGGTGACCGCTGCCGTACTGGTCATTGTCGGCCTCACCCTCATCGGCCCGGCCCAGCTACGCGCCCGCCTGACACCCGCCTGGTTGACCACTGCGGAAAGCCAGTGGCCCCTGCTCCGCCAAACCCTGCTCGCCCTGTGGATCATGGCGGTAGCCGGGTCACTAGTCAACGACTACGGGGTGCGCATCGCCATGATCGCACTCATCCCAGCAGTACCCCTTATAGCGGTGACGGCCCTGCAGGCGAACCAACCCGCATCATCCGACGGAAGCGCCGAACAGCAACAGCAACCATGACATCCCGATACTGCTGGGCACGGTGGACGTGACCAGCAAAATTGTTGGTTGACGGCCGGTGAGTCAAGTTGCAGGGCACCTCAACAGCCACGTACCCGGCACGGAGTAAGTCAATGGTCATGCCAGTTTCCACACCCCAACCCCTGGCCAGGGGCGAGGCCGCCTCGAAGGCTTCACGGGTGAGGCAGCGCATACCGCTGAGCGGTTGAGTGGGCGTCCACCCGGTCATTTTCTCGATAGCGTTGCGGGCGGCACCCACCACAAAGCCTCGGCCACCAGCACCAGGCTGCGCGGGAAGCAGGGCGATAGACAGGTCAGCCACACCCTCAATGACGGGGGTGACCAACGGTGCCGTGTTGACGGCCGTATCAGCCAAGTCTCCGTCAATGAAAAGCAGCAGACGTTTGGCTTTGCCGGGAGCATCTCTCATGGCAACAACCGAGGCACCGGTTTCCATGGCTGCGGCCTTGCCTTGGTTGCGGGAATGACGCACCACCACAGCCCCAGCCCTGCGGGCCATATGCTGGGTGTCATCGTCAGATCCATCGTCAACAACAAGAACCAAGTCAACGTGGGGGATGGCTTTGGCCGCCCGAACCGTCTGGCCGATGCGTTCTTCTTCATCCTTTGCCGGGATGACAACGGCCACACGCTGCTGGTCTTCGATGCCGTGAGCCTGCGGGGGACGCGGGGTTTTAGCGATGGGCAGGCTGGCGGTGTCCGCCATCTGCTCATTCATCTCATCGCTGTTTGACCCACGCACACCGTGCTCCTGTTTCGTCTGTTCTCCGACTACCCCCCCCCCCGACGTTCGGAGAAAACTTCCGAGAAGGGTAAAACTTGTACTAAGAACAACCCTAGAGACTATTTGCCTTCCAGGGGGTATGAAGGGGCAGAACGAGCCAGGATTTAGCGCAACAGGATGCACGCACATGTGTGTGATGCGTCACACTATGCTCAGCGCAGGGTCACCTGACGGGAGACAATGCCAGCCCGTGCCCGGCGCTCGTTAGCATCCAAATCACCCTTGACAGCCAGTGCCTTATCGAGTTTGACAGCCAAGGCAGCGGCAGGCTTCTCCACATCAGACGCCTCAGTTCCGGGCGGCAACTGCCAGACGGGAACAACCAGGCCAGCAGCCCGAAACATGCCCAAGAAACGCCCCTCGCCACCATCGAACACCAGGGCAGACTCACGCTTGGCGTGCAGGCGGGCGATAGCGTTGACCACCGCATCCTCATCTTCCGTGCGCACCCAGCGGAGGAACTCGTTGTTCATGCTGCACCAGAAGGCGTGATCCACAGAAGTCAGTTGCACGGTGGGGATAGTGCCATCGGCGGCCTCGGCCAAAGACTCTTCAACATCGCGGGTGCGTTCAGCGCCAGCATCCAACCAGTAGTCGTAGCCCTGCTGAACCTCCATAGCAAAGTCCACGCTGAGGTCAAGAAGGTCTTGGAGACGGGGGGTGTCATCTTCTTCAGGGATGGCGGGAATAGCGGTACCCGGCTCGGCGTCAAGGGCTTCCAACAGCACGGCGGCCAAGGCGCGAGACAGGTCACCTGCCGACGGAACCGCCTGGAGGGCCAAGAGGATTTGTCCGTCAGGGCGGTGCATGGCCGCAAAACCGCCGGGCAGGATGGTCACCACGGAGACAGCCTTGCTGCCGTGGGCTTTCACCGTTTTGGCGTGACCCAGGGCTGAGGGCACAATCTCCCGCATTGCCACCCAGTCAGCCTCGCTGGGAAGCCCCTCGAAGGGACGCAACACAAAGTCATCGACAGCATGTTTAGCCATGCAGGTGAGTGTAGTGGCCCCGCTGACGCCCAGGGAAACCCCTGGCACGGACCGGGAGTCAGCGGCGGGTTGC
>JAITCK010000144.1 GCA_031283115.1 Cellulomonadaceae bacterium
AGGCCTTTGTCGATGCCGAGGCCGCCGTTGGCAATGGCGTCGGTGATGAAGTAGACGAGGATGGCCCGCATCCCGTAGTAACTGAACCGCTCCCACAGCTCGGTGGTGAAAAGGTTGGCTAGGCCGAGCGGGTGGCCGAAGAATCGGCGGTCACCCGCGACGCGCGCGGCCGTGGAGGTCGGGTCGGGATGCAGGGCAGAAGAACTCACGCCCCTAGTGTCGCCCTAGGCGACAACCCGCCGCACCCGGGGTCGCATCCCGGTGAGTGGAAGACAACCCACATTGGGGGTTGAGAACTCCTACATAGGTGCCTTACCCAACCTCACCGCACGACTACCACTGAGTACGTCAGCCGATCCGCTCCAAGACCAGTTCGCGGACTCGTTTGGCGTCGGCTTGGCCCTTGGTGGCTTTCATGACGGAGCCGATGATGGCACCGATGGGCCCCAGGTTGCCAGACCGGATCTTTTCGACGATGTCGGGTTGGGCGGTCAGCGCTGCGTCGATGGCAGCGAGGAGGGGACCGTCGTCGGACACGACTTCGAGACCTCGGTCGGCGACGACCTCAGCAGGGTCACCTTCACCGGCCAGGACGCCGTCTAAGACTTGGCGGGCCAGTTTGTCGTTGATTTTACCGTCTGCAATCAGGGATTCAAGTGAGGCAATCTGGGCCGGGGTGACCGACAGAGCCTCCAACGACACCTCGTCGGCGTTGGCGCGACGGGCCAACTCGCCCATCCACCACTTGCGGGCTCCAGCGGGCGTGGCCCCGGCAGCGACGGTCGCCTCAATGAGGTCGATGGCGCCAGCGTTGATAACGTCGCGCATCTCCACATCGGTGAAACCCCATTCGCCCAGCAGGCGACGACGGCGGGCAGCAGGAAGTTCCGGCAGGGCTGCGCGGATTTCTTCCACCCAGGCCCGTGACGGGGCGACGGGAACCAGGTCAGGTTCGGGGAAGTAGCGGTAGTCGTCGGCGTCCGATTTGATGCGGCCAGCCGACGTGGTGCCGTCTTCCTCATGGAAGTGGCGGGTTTCCTGAACGACCTTCTCACCGGCGTCAAGCACGGCGGCCTGACGGCCAATCTCGAAGCGGACGGCCCGCTCAACGGACCTAAAGGAGTTGACGTTTTTCGTTTCGGTCCGCGTCCCCAGCGGCGACTGTGGCGTGGGCCGCAAAGAAACGTTGACGTCGGCACGGACGTTGCCGCGCTCCATGCGAGCCTCGGACACGTCAAGGGCTCGGAAGATGTCGCGTAAGGTTTCCACATATTTGCGGGCCACCTCGGGCGCCCGATCCCCGGCCCCCTCAATGGGTTTGGTGACGATTTCAACCAGCGGGATACCGGCCCGGTTGTAGTCGACTAGGGAATAGTCGGCACCCTGGATACGTCCGTCAGCACCGCCGACGTGCGTGTTCTTGCCAGCATCTTCTTCCATGTGGGCGCGCTCAATCTCCACGCGGAAGATTTCGCCGTCTTCCAGTTCAACGTCCAGCCAGCCGTCGTAGGCGATGGGTTCGTCGTATTGGGAGGTTTGGAAGTTTTTGGGCACGTCCGGGTAGAAGTAGTTTTTCCGGGCGAACCGGCAAGTCTCAGCGATAGAGCAGTTGAGGGCCAGGCCGATACGAATCGCGTATTCGACACCCTTGCCGTTGACGACGGGCAGGGCGCCGGGCAGGCCCAGGGAGACTGGCGTGGTCTGCGTGTTGGGGTCTGCACCGAATGACACTTCGGCGGCACAGAACATTTTGGTTTTGGTGCCCAACTCGACGTGAACCTCAATGCCAAGCACCGGGTCGTAACGCTTGACGGCGTCGTCGTAGGCGACAAGTTTGGTAGCCACAGTTTTTCCTTAGATACGTATCGTTGCGTTAGACGAGTTCCGGCACATCAGCAATGAGCGGGTGTCCCCACTGCTTTTCCAGGGCGGCTTCCAGGGCGGCACCCACCCGGTAGAGGCGGTCGTCGGCTTTGGCCGGGGCAAGAATTTGGAAGCCGGACGGCAGGCCGTCCACCAGGCCGTTGGGCACGGAGATGCCGGGGGTGCCTGCCAGGTTGGCCGGGATGGTGGCGACGTCGTTGAGGTACATGGCCAGCGGGTCGTCCAACTTTTCGTTGAGTTTGAAGGCCGTGGTGGGCGCCGTGGGGCTGACCAGAACGTCGACCTGGGCGAAGGCGTCGGCGAAGTCGCGTTGGATGAGCGTGCGCACCTTCTGGGCGGACCCGTAGTAGGCGTCGTAGTAGCCAGCCGACAGGGCGTAAGTACCGAGGATGATGCGGCGTTTGACCTCGTCACCGAAGCCGATGCCACGGGTGGCGGCCATGACAGTTTCGGCCGTCACCGGGCCGGACGTGGGTTCGACGCGCAGGCCGTAGCGCATTCCGTCGAACTTGGCCAGGTTGGAGGATGCCTCGGCGGGCATGATGAGGTAGTAGGCGTCAAGCGCGTAGGGGAAGTGGGGGCAGCTGACTTCGGTAATCTGAGCGCCCATGGCTCGCAGCAGGTCGAGGGATTCGTCAAAGCGCGCAAGCACGCCAGCCTGGTAGCCGTCACCGTGCAGTTCGGTGACGACGCCGACGCGCAGGCCGGTCAGGTCCATCGTCGCCCCTTGACGGGCCGCGTCAACCAGGCTGGGCAGGGCGTCGGGGATGGAGGTGGAGTCGCGGGGGTCATGCCCGCCGATGAGTTCGTGAAGCAGGGCCGAGTCGAGCACGGTGCGGGTCACCGGTCCGGCCTGGTCCAGCGAGGATGCCATGGCAATAAGCCCGTAGCGCGAGACAGACCCGTAGGTGGGCTTGACACCGACGGTGCCGGTCACCGCGCCGGGCTGGCGGATGGATCCGCCCGTGTCGGTACCGATGGCCAGCGGAGCCTCAAAGGCCGCGACGGCAGCAGCCGAGCCACCACCCGACCCGCCGGGAATCCGGTCCAAGTCCCAGGGGTTGTGGGTGTTGCCGTAGGCGGAGTGCTCCGTGGAGGAGCCCATAGCGAACTCGTCCATGTTGGTTTTGCCGAGAATGGGCAGGCCAGCGACCTTGATGCGTTCGACGATGGTGGCGTCGTAGGGTGGAATCCAGCCTTCAAGAATCTTGGAGCCTGCTGTGGTTTCGAGGTCTTTGGTGACGACAACGTCTTTGACGGCGATGGGGACACCGGCCAGTGGGTGCAGTGTCTCCCCGGCTGCCCGGCGGGCGTCAATGTCGCGGGCGGTCGCCAGGGCGTCGTCGGCGCTGACCTGGAGGAAGGCGTTGATTTTGCCGTCCACGTCGGCGATACGGTCCAGGTGGCATTGGGTGGCCTCAACGGAGGTCACTTCCCCCGACCGGAGTTTTTGAGCGAGAGCGTCGGCTGACAGGCGGGTAATGCTGGGCATCAGAATCATTCCTCCCCGAGAATCTGCGGGACTGCGAACTTGCCGTCTTCGGAGGCGGGCGCGGCGGCCAGCACGGCGGCCACGGGCAGTGGCGGGGTGGGCACGTCGTCACGGAAAACGTTGGTCATCGGCAGCGGGTGGCTGGTGGCGGGCACGTCGGCCAGGTCGAGGGTGTTGACGCGCGCAATGGATTCAACAATGACGTCGAGTTCACCGGCGAGCCGGTCAACCTCGGCATCCGACAGGTCGATGCGAGCCAGCGCGGCGACTCGCGCCACCTCGTCACGGGAAAGAGTGGACATGCGCGCCAGTGTAGTAGCACCCGCCGACACTGCCCGGCCTCATGCCGCTCACCCGCCCCGTCTGTGGCCGCCCCTGCGCCCTCTCACTACCGACAATGGCATGTTTTCACTGCCGATGCTGGAGTGTTTACTGCCCGGAAGCGAGTGTTCCGGCTAGACGGGCGCGCGTTTGAAGAATGTGCTCCGTGGCAACCAGGCTGGCAGCCATGATGACTTCGCCCGAGTTGGAGGCGATAAATCCGACCAGATGGATGGGGATGGCTGTCATGGCGAGCATGAACAGTGCCCCCAATGTCATCCAGAATGTGTGCGCTCGCTGCCACACCATGATGCCGATGACGAGGACGACCAGCAGCATGATGATGGATCCGACAGGCGGGCCGAACGAACCAGTGTTCCGGTAGTAGAGCAGGCCGTGGTCGGTGGCTAAGGTCATGTTGGCGAAGATGACAGACCGCAGCAGGCCGGCGATGACGCATAAGGCATACAGCACCCACTGTCCGATGGCGACTGCCCGGGTGTGCAACCATGCGATTCCGGCCCGCTGCCCAAAGGCCACGGCGGTGATAATCCAGATGGGGGTCAGCAGGGCATGTCCGACGAATCGTGGCCAGGTGAGTGCCGTCAGCAGGGCGCCTTCTCCGATGCTGGTTCCGAGCGCGACAACAGCGTTATCCCAGACCACACCCGCGATCGGCAGGATGAGGGTGAGTGCCCCCAGGGAAGGGCGGCGGCGGTATAGGCGGATAGCAATGACAGCAAGGGCAAGTTGAGCGGCCGCGCACAGGGCATAAACAAGGGTGTACATACGGCAACTATGCCCGCTGGTACCTCATTCGTTGTTGCCGACACGAAGTCATATGCAAAGAGGCCTCGTATTGTGTGGTGTGGGGTTTCTTTGTGTTGTTGTGTTTGTTTGGGTGTGACGAAAGCCCCCGAGGTTTCTCGGGGGCTTTCGTTGAATGGGTGTTCGGCGGCGTCCTACTCTCCCACCCCGTTCCCAGGGCAGTACCATTGGCGCTGTCAGGCTTTGCTTCCGGGTTCGGAAT
>JAITCK010000076.1 GCA_031283115.1 Cellulomonadaceae bacterium
AGGAGTTACGGGTGGGTGCGGGAAAGATCTCAGCGCCGGTAGGTGACAAAGCGGTAGCGGGTGCCGTTGACGGCGGTTTGCCAGTCGGCGTTGTCTGCCGTCCAGCCGTCGCCGATGGTGGGGGCATAGGTGTCGCCGTCTACCTCCAGGTCAATCTCGGTAACTTCGAGGCGGTCGGCCAGGCCAGCCGCCAGGATTTGCCGGTAGACGCTCCCCCCGCCCATCACCCAAATCTGGTCGCCGCCCGGTGCTGCGACGGCAGCCTCGAAGGCTTCGACCAGCGACGCGGCCGGGGTGGCGCCGTCGTCTGGTAAGGCATCGGGCGTCAACACGATGTTGGTGCGGCCGGGCAGGGGCTTGGTGGGTAGGGATTCCCAGGTGGCCCGGCCCATGATGACGGGGTGGCCTGCCGTCAATGTTTTGAAGTGGGCGAAGTCTTCGGGCACATGCCAGGGGATAGCGTTGCCTGCCCCGATGACGGGCCGTCCGGCAGCATCGCGGGCTTGGGCCCAAATGCAGGTGACGTCGTGGCTGGCGTGGGTCTCCGGTGCATGGGTGGCGGTCATACGGCCACCGGGGCCTTGATGGCAGGGTGGTGTTGGTAGCCCACCACGGCCACGTCGTCGTAGGTGTAGTCGAAGAGGGAGTCGCGTGCCGCGAGTTCTAGGCGCGGGTAGGGGTAGGGCTTGCGGCTCAACTGCTCGCGTACTTGGGTCAGGTGGTTGTCGTAGATGTGGCAGTCACCGCCGGTCCAAATGAACTCGCCCACGTCGAGGCCTACTTGGGCGGCGATCATGTGGGTGAGTAGTGAGTATGAGGCGATGTTGAAGGGGACGCCCAGGAAGAGGTCGGCTGACCGTTGGTAGAGCTGGCAACTCAACTTGCCGTCGGCCACGTAGAACTGGAAGAGCAGGTGGCAGGGGGGTAAGGCCATGTTGCTGATTTCGGCGACATTCCAGGCGCTGACAATGTGGCGGCGGGAGTCGGGGTTGGCCCGCAGGGCTTCCAGCAGTTGGGAGATTTGGTCGATGTGGCCGCCGTCGGGGGTGGGCCAGCTGCGCCATTGGACGCCGTAGACGGGGCCTAGGTCGCCGGTGGCTGGGTTGGCCCATTCGTCCCAGATGGTCACGCCTTGGTCTTGCAGCCAGCGGGCGTTGCCGTCGCCGCGCAGGAACCACAGCAACTCGTAGACGATGGATTTGAGGTGGACTCGTTTGGTGGTGATGAGGGGGAAGCCGTCGGCCAGGTTGTAACGGATTTGCCGCCCGAACACGCTGGTGGTGCCGGTACCGGTTCGGTCAGACTTGTGGGTTCCGGTGGCCAGTACGTCGCGCAGGAGGTTCTCGTAGGGCGTGGGGGTTACGGCTTCCATGCCGACACAGTTTAGGGGTGAGACAATCCCCCTATGAGGCTGAAGTCGCGCAAGAAGTCGTTGTCACCGGTGGAAAAGGCGGTCGATGCTCAACAGCGGCAGCAGCAGCGGGGGCAACAACAGCGCGGGCAGGAGTCTCAGGGGGACCAGTGGCTGCCGCCGGGCCGGGGGCTGCCGGGGGTACCCAACACTTTGCTGGGTTCTTTGCTGGACAAGGCCATTGACGTGCCGTCGGCCACTATCCGTAAGCATGTGGAGTCTTTGCGGCGCAAGAACCCCATGTCTCCCCCTGCCCACCTGGTCTACCTGCTGGAAAAGGAGTATTTGCGGGCGGTGACGGCGGCTGGCGGTGCGGTGGGTACGGCGGCTGCTATTCCGGCGGTGGGGACGGGTACGGCGGCGGCGTTGACGGCCGTCGATTTTGGCGGGTTTTTTGCTGCCTCGGCGGCCTTTGCTCTGGCTGTGGCTGAGGTTCACGGGATTGAGTCGGATGACATTGAGCGACGGCGGGCCTTGTTGCTGGCCAGCCTGCTGGGGCCGGGCAGCGGTAAGGATGTGGAGGCGATGGTTTACGGTACGGGCGCGGTTCCGGCGTCGGCGGCTGCGCCGGGTATTGCTGGGACTATCGCCTGGGGCAAGGTGTTGATGACTACCTTGCCTAAGGGCACGGTCAAGCAGGTCAATAAGGCTTTGGCTTCGTCTTTTGTCAAAAAGCAGTTGGCTAAGCAGGGTGGTGTGGCGGTGGGCCGGGTGTTGCCTTTTGGGGTGGGGGCGGTGATCGGTTTTGCGGGGGCGCACGCCTTGGGGCGTGGTGTGGTGATTCAGTGCCGTCACGCTTTTGGCCCGGCTGCCCCACAGTGGGGGTCTCCTTATCCGGGCTTGCCTGCCGTTGCTGACCCAGATGAGGTTGTTGAGGCTGAGGTGGTCGCTCAGTTGCCTGCAAGCCGGGTTGGGCAGGCGGGCTGAGGCTGCACGGCTGGTTCACCGTCCGGTTGATGGGCCTGGTTTTGGGGTTGCACGATGCCGTGTGGCTCTTTTTTGCCCGACGACGCTACGTGATGTCGGTCACAGAAAGAGCGACGTGCACCCATTTTTGTGACCCAGGCAACACCAAAACCCTCATTTATTGACCCAAAATCAGCAAGTTTCGATCAGATAGCGCCACATTCAGATCGAAACGCGCCCTTCTGTTGTTTCGAAACGGATTTCCAAAAGTGTTATTGACATCACATCGGTAACTCGACCGATGCACGGCGCTAACGCAGGCGCCGTCCAACGCGGCCCTTCTCCGATAGGGGGGGGGGCGAAGGGGTGACATAGATGTCTCGTCATACGCATGTTTCTGCTCTCACCGCACGGGTGCGCCGTTCTTCGCGCCTGACCCGCCGCACAGCCCAGGTGCTGGTTCCCACCCTCGCCCTCATGGCAGGATCCGTCGCTACCGCCGCCAGCGCAACAGCGGCCATCGACAAGAACGCGGACTACACCGCAGCCTGGACTGCCTGGGAAACCTCACTGGAAGAGGCCTACCTCACCGCGCAGTCCGACTGGGCAGCAGGCCGTGCCACCGCAGCCGCAGCCGCCTACGAGGCCTGGCAGCAATCCAAGCGGGAAGCCGTCTACGCCGACGCCCTGGCCGCCTGGCAAACCAAGGCTGACGCAGAACGCGCCGCCCTGGTAGCCAAGTGGGACAGCGACGCCGCCACCGAACGTGCCGCCGCCCAGACCCGCTGGGAAGTAGACAATGCAGCCGCCAAAACTGACGCCCTGGCCGCGTGGGACAGCGACGTTGCCGCCGCCAAGGAAGCCGCCGAAGCCAGGTGGGCAACAGACAGTGCCGCCGCTAAGGATGCCGCCTTGGCCGCATGGGCAGCAGACGTTGCCGCCAAGAAGCAGGACGTCATCGACGAATGGGGCACCGACAGTGCCGAAGCCATGGCCGCCCTAGACCAGTGGGAAAAGGACGCCGAAGCATCCAAGGCCGCCACCATCGCCAAGTGGGAATCTGACAGCGCCGCAGCCAAAGATGCCGCCCTGGCCGCATGGAAAGCAGACGCCGACGCCCGCAAAGCCGCCATCTTTACCGACTTCGACAAGAGCGAAGCCGCCTACCTAGACTCCTGGGCAAAAGAGTTTGACGCCAAGAAGGACGCGGCCCTCGCCGCGTGGGATGTCGCCAACGGCCACCTATTGACCGATGCCCTCGACGTATGGCACGCGGAAGCCATCGCCATCGTCGGCACCGCCCCCGGACAGTGGGACACCGCAGCACAGGCCAAACTGGCCGACTGGGAAACCGGTGAAGACTCCACCCTGGCTGCACAGTTTGCCGCCTGGAAGGCCGCTCAAACGGCCCCCTGGGAAGCCGCCTTCGAAACCTGGCAAACCGCCCAAAAGGCAGCAGAAAAGACTATCAGCGACTGGACTGCCAACAAGTGGCTGGTCGGCGTTGCTGACAGCCCCAACTCTGACGGCTCCACCACCTGGACTGCCGCCTTCAAGGAATACCTGGTCGAGGCAAGTGGCGTCAAAACGTCCATCGTCTTCCCCAACGACTCCACCTCCCACGCCGGGCAAACCTACACGGCAAACGGGAAAACCTGGACACTCGAGTTGGCCGAACTTGGAAAGAGCTACCTCAACAACCGCGTTGACAGTTACAACAACGGAACCTGCCGCCTGACCTCAAATTCCTGCACACAAGGCGCCCTGTCCAACATGTCCATCAGTTCGTGGATTCCTAGCCAGTACGCCTTCGCTACCTTCAATGGTGAAACGCAAAACGCCTCACAGAGCATTTCAGGCAGAGGAAAAGCCTGGTGGCCCACAGTAGGTTCCGTTGTCACGCTTCGCATGGACGGCAAAACCTACGACAGCAGCATCACCGCCAAGTGGCTCTACATCGACATCAAGTGTGTCGACTACTGCGGAACGGACAACCCGCTGCTCAACTGGCAGAAGTACACCATCCAGAACGACCCGCCAGCCCACTGGGCCTACCGGACCTGGACTGAATCTGTTGACATTGCCCCCTTCACCGCGCCTCGCCCAGTCTTCACCTTCCAGCCGAAGCCCTTCGAGTTCGCGCCTACTGCACCGGTGACTCCTGGCGACTTTGCCTTCACGGCACCCGAGGTCTCCATTGTTCCTCCGGCACCCACGTTCGACATGGTTCCCACAGTGACCATCGAATCGCCAGAACTGGCCCTTGAAGTGTTCAGCCACGGCGAAGCGTTGACCATTGCTAAGACGGCAGACGCCACCTTTGACCGGACCCTGGCCTGGGACATTGAGAAGCAGATCTTTGACCCCACCGCTAACGAAGGTGAAGGCGGTTGGGTAGATTCGGCCACCAAGAAGGCTGACGACGAGACTGGCACGGCCAGCTTCGACTACCGCGTCATCGTCACCCCGCAGCCTCTGAGCGAATCCGACTACGCCATCAACGGTTCCATCACCGTATCCAACCCCAACCCCTGGGCCGTTGACGCCACCGTCACCGAAAACCCGGATCTTGGTGAAGACGTCCTCTGCGGTTTCGCTACTGAATCTGAAGAAGGCTTCGGAATCTCGACAGTCATCGACGTCACCGTTCCGGCACAGTCCTCTGTCGAACTCGACTACACCTGCACCATCGACTCCGAGACTGGCACGGTTCCCCAGGGCACCAACGTCGCCACCGTCAGTTGGGATCCCGAGTCCACGTTGACTGAGGTTGGCTCGGCATCGGCAACCGCAGACATCGCATGGGTTGGCCCCGAAACCGACACCCTTGCCAACTACGTCGTCACCATCCGCGACGACTTCGCTGGCCAGGAAACCCCGGACATGTGGCTGGCTGAAGGCGCCGAAGGCGACAACACCTGCACCTGGAACTGGAACGTTGAAACCGGATACGTGCCCTGCGTGTTCGAGTACACCCTCGTTCTCGACGGCCCCGGCCTGGGCGACAGCAGCGGCGAGCCTGGCGGCGACAACATGTTCCTGCCCGGTTTCGGTCCCGAAACTGTCACCTACCTCAACACCGCCTGGATTCAGGAAACAGAACAGTCTGACACCGCTGAAGCCATCATCTACACGGAGGAGACTCCTGGTGAGCAGCAGCGCATTGACGAAGAGGAAGAAATCATCGTCAAGGAAACCATCATCGTCAACAACACGATTC
>JAITCK010000167.1 GCA_031283115.1 Cellulomonadaceae bacterium
GGAATCAGCAATGACCCCCTGCGTAAGGGCTTGACTGATGAGATTGCCCGGCGGGTGGGTGTCGATGTGGCTGACGTGCAGCGGGAGGTCACGCGGGCGAGTAGCACGCCGCGCCGCCCGGTGGCTGCCGGGGCTAGTGCTGGGGTGGCCAGCGCACTTGGGGGCGTTGGCGCAGGCGGCGCGGGTGGTTTTGCTGGAAGCGGCGGCCTGAGCGGGAGTGCAACTGGCCTGGCTGGGGGAGGCAGCCCAGAGGCGGTGGGTGCGTCGGCTGGGGGCGACGATGGGTCGCCTGCTTTCGCCTTGCCGCGGCCTAACGCCCGTGAGGCGGTGACGCGCACGGAGGCGATGGCTTTGGCTGCCGTTTTGCAGCATCCTGCCGATGTGCCGTCGGCTTTTGACACCCTGCCGGATGATGCTTTTGTCAACCCTGTCTACCGGTTTATTCACGCGGGTGTTCGTGGCGCGGGGGGCGTGGGGGCAGGTCAGGGCATGAAGACGGCCGCTTGGGTGGTGGCGGTGTTGGAGGCGGCGCAGGCTGCGGCTGTCGAAGCGGTTACGCCGGTGGCGGGTGCTGCTGCGGCAGCCCAGGCGGGTTTTCAGGTGGCGCAAATGGTGGACCAGTTGGCTGTCACTCCGCTGCCGGAGGACAGGGCTGAGCAGATTCCTGCCGTCGTCGCTGGTGTTGTCACTGCCTTGCGGGAGCAGGAACTTGCCCGCCGTATCGCCGATGCTAAGAGCCGTCTGCAACGCCTGGATGCCACAGATTTCGCTGCCTACCAGCAGGCTACCGCCGATTTGCTGGCCCTGGAATCTGCCCGCCGCGCCCTCCGCCTCACAGAAACCTAGAGGGTTTGCGTCATGTCCGCAGGGGGCCAAAGATCTCAAAGAACCCCTGAACCGGGGCATTTTTCTCGTGCCGCCCGCAGGGCGGGCCAAAGATATCGATATCAGATATCAAGAGAAAAGCCCCTGGACGTCAGTCCAGGGGCTTTCTTTTCTTCTCTCTTGCTCCGGCGACAAGACTTGAACTTGTGACCGTCCGATTAACAGTCGGATGCTCTGCCAACTGAGCTACGCCGGAAGGTGGCCTCTTGTGGAGGCCGGGCTGAAGCATACACAACGCCATGCTTCAGGGTCAAAACACCTGTGCGCTTCCCGCACGCTCATATGGCGCAACCCGCAACGCTAGTGCCCCGACCAGGACTTGAACCCGGGACCGAGAGATTATGAGTCTCCTGCTCTAACCAACTGAGCTATCGGGGCGTGAGCGGTGAGGATACCGCACTGTGTGCTGACTTGTGGGGCTTTCGGCGCGCGCCCGTCTGTCGTATGGGTGTCGGGTGGCGTGGGAGAATCTGGGTATGGCTATGCGTGAGATTCGAGTGATGCCCGACCCCGTGCTGCGTACCCCGTGTGATGAGATCACGGTGTTTGATGATGGTGTGCGGGCGTTGGTGCAGGATTTGTTGGACACTGTCGACCATGAGGGACGGGCCGGTCTGGCCGCTAACCAGATCGGTGTCAACGTGCGGGCTTTCAGTTGGAATGTGGATGCTGAGGTGGGCTATGTGCTCAATCCGCGTATTGTCGAGTTATCTGATGACATTCAGGACGGCGATGAGGGCTGCCTGTCGGTGCCGGGCTTGTGGTTCCAGACTAAGCGGGCCTGGTATGCGAAAGTTGAGGGTGTTGACCTTGACGGTAACCCGGTCGTTGTGGATGGTACGGGTTTGATGGCCCGTTGCCTGCAGCATGAGTGTGATCACTTGGATGGCAAGTTGTATCTTGACCGCCTTGATGCTGACGTGCGAAAGAAGGCGATGCGCGCTTTGCGCGAGCGTCTCTAACGATGTCGTGTGGCGGTACGTGCGTCTCGTGAAAGCCGCTCTGGCGTCCCTCTTGCGCTTCGTGCCGGAATGGGGCATGATCTAGTGCTACGCGCTTTTGTGACGTATCACACGTGCTATCGGTAGACGCCCAGTTGACAGGACGTTGGGGAAGACGACCCTCGACACTGGGAGAACATCATGGCTGGAGCAATCGCACGGGGTGTGCTCTTTGTGCACTCTGCGCCGAGAGCCTTGTGCCCACACATCGAGTGGGCTGTTTCTGGCGTGCTCGGACAGCATGTGCGGCTTGACTGGCAGGCGCAGCCTGCAGCGCCGGGTTTAGTGCGCGCAGATTTTGACTGGCAGTGCGGGCAGGGTACGGGTGCGCGTCTGGCTTCTGCCTTGCGCGGCTGGGAGCACCTGCGTTACGAGGTCACTGAGGATGCTTCGCGCGGCTATGATGGAGCCCGCTGGTTGCACACCCCTGATTTGGGAATCTTTCATGCTGTCACCGATGTGGTGGGTAACATTGTCGTCCCTGAAGATCGTGTCCGGGCGGCTTTGGAATATGCCCGTGAGCCGCAGGTCATGGTTGACCTGCTTGATCTGGCTATTGGTGCGGCTTGGGATGAGGAACTTGAACCCTTCCGGGCCTGCGAGCCTGCCCAGCCCCAGCGCCGTCTCTATGCCGTGAGTTAACGACTTCCCCTGCCGGGTTTTGGTCAGGCGGGGCGATGGCAGGGAGGCTGGCCCCGTCATACCGCATAGTGGTGACGGCTAGAGCAGCGATAGGCCTGTCAGGCGTTGGTGACGGTTAGGGCGACGTTGTGGCCGCCGAAGCCGAAGGAGTTGTTGATGGCGACGATGTCTCCGACGGGCAGGGCGGCGGGCGTGTTGCGAACCAGGGGCACCTGCAGTTGAGGGTCGGGGTTGTCGACGTTGATGGTGGGGGGGGCCAGGCGGTCTGCGACAGCCTTGACAGTGAAGACGGTCTCCAAGGCTCCGGCGCCGCCCAGCAGGTGGCCGGTCATGGACTTGGTGGCCGACAGCAGAACGTGGTCGGCATCTGAGCCGAGCAGGGTACGGATGGAGGCTGTCTCGGTGAGGTCACCGACGGACGTGGAGGTGGCGTGGGCGTTGATGTGGACGACATCGGCGGGCGTCGCGCCAGCCATGTCCAGGGCACGGGACATGGCTGCCCGCTGGCCGCGGCCTTCCGGGTCGGGGGAGGTCATGTGGTAGGCGTCGGACGACAGGCCCACGCCAGAGATTTTCGCGTAAACCCGGGCGCCACGGGCGGCAGCGTGCTCGGCCGATTCGAGGATGACGACGGCGGCGCCCTCACCCATGACAAACCCGTCACGGTCGATGTCGTAGGGGCGGGAGGCAGTTTCGGGGGAGTCGTTGCGCAGGGACAGGGTACGGGAGGCGGCGAAGGCGCCCAGCGTAAAGGGGTGCATGGGGGCTTCGGTACCGCCCGCCACAACCACATCGGCCCGGCCACTGCGAATCATTTCGACGGCGTAACCGATGGCTTCGGCGCCGGACGCGCAGGCAGACACGGTGGCGTGGGCGCCAGCACGGGCACCGAACTCGAGTTCGACGTAGGCGGCCGGCGAGTT
Organism: Cellulomonadaceae bacterium; assembly: GCA_031283115.1. Taxonomy (GTDB): domain Bacteria; phylum Actinomycetota; class Actinomycetes; order Actinomycetales; family Cellulomonadaceae; genus Xylanimonas. The sequence continues at coordinate 3,452 of JAITCK010000167.1, forward strand.
GGGCATGAGCATGGGGACGGTCATGGGCAACATGCGGCGGGCCCCGCGTTCGCGCAGGGTGTCCCAGCCGTCAAGAATGGTGGTAATGCCGCCGATACCGGAGGCCACAGCCACGCCCACGCGGTCGCCGTCAAGGGCGTCGTCGCTGGTGGGGGCGGGCAGGCCGGAGTCGGTCCAGGCTTCACGGGCGGCCACCATAGCGTATTGGGCAGATTTGTCCATCCGCTTGGTTTCGGGGCGCGCCAGCACGTCGGCAGGGTCGACGGCGATTTGTGCGGCAAAAGTGATGGGGAGTTCGTACTGCTCGACCCACGGCTGGTCGATGGTGCGCGCGCCGGAGGTTCCGGCCAGCGCTGCCGCCCACGTGTCGGCGGTGGTGCCGCCGAGCGGCGTCGTGGCGCCAAGGCCGGTGACAACAACCTCTGGGGTGTGTTGGCGGGTCATGGGTTCTCCTGTGGTGGGTCGAGCAGTACGGGTGGTGGGTGCGTCAGAGCGCAGGTCAGGCCTGGGCGTCGGCGATGAAGCTGACGGCGTCGCCGACGGTCTTGAGGTTGGCGACCTGGTCGTCGGGGATGCGGACGTCGAACTTGTCTTCGGCGTGGGTGACGATGGTCATCATCGACAGGGAGTCGATGTCGAGGCCGTCGGTGAAGGACTTCTCGGCGGCGACGTTCTCGGTGGGAAGGCCGGTCTCTTCGGCGACGATTTCGGCGAGGCCAGCGAGGATTTCTTCAGTGGTGGCAGCCATGGGGCTTCTCCTTTGTGGTTGGTGCCCCGGCGACTTTTCGCCAAGGCTGGTGGGGGTGGATGATGTGACGTGAGGACGGGGTGTACGGGATAGCGGGGTGTTAGGGGAGGACGACAACTTGGGCGGCGTAGACGAGGCCCGCGCCAAACCCGATCTGCAAGGCCAGGTCGCCGGACTTGGCGTGACCTTCGGCAACCAGCCGATCCAGGGCTAAGGGCACGGAGGCGGCGGACGTGTTGCCGGTGTCGATGATGTCGCG
>JAITCK010000088.1 GCA_031283115.1 Cellulomonadaceae bacterium
AATCTCGCGCACCTGGTCGGCGGTGAGGTTGGCTACCTTGACGGTGTGGGGGGTGGCGGAACCTTTAGCGACGCCGGCAGCCTTTTTGATGAGTTCGGCTGCGGGGGGCGTCTTGGTGATGAAGGTGAAGGACCGGTCTTCGTAGACGGTGATTTCTACGGGGATGACGTTGCCGCGCTGGGATTCAGTGGCCGCGTTGTAGGCCTTGCAGAACTCCATGATGTTGACGCCGTGCTGACCGAGCGCGGGGCCGATGGGGGGTGCCGGGTTGGCGGCGCCTGCCTGGATCTGGAGTTTGATAAGGCCAGCGACCTTCTTCTTGGGAGGCATGATGCTTCCTCTTTCTGTGGTGGTTGCTCCGACGCCAAGGGCGATTGAGCGGTTGCAGTGCGCCGCGACAAGTCGTCGGGACGCGGGTTGGGCCTACTTCTGCCGAACGGCAGCAGCGAGCCACAAACTATGGAAGTTTAGGTGACCAGGGCAAGCGCAGTCAAATCGTGTTGAGGTTTCGCCAGGCTTACCTGACAACGCAAAACTGGTCAGATTTTGGCGACTTGGTTGAAGGCCAGTTCGACGGGGGTTTCGCGGCCGAAGATGGAGACCAGCACCTGGAGTTTCTGTGTTTCGGCGTGGATTTCCGCGACGGTGGCAGGTAGGGATTCGAAGGGGCCGTCGGTGACGGTGACGGATTCGCCAACCTCGAAGTCCACTTCGATGGGTGCACCGGAGGTGGCTGCCTTCTTGGCTGCAGCCTTCTTCTTTTCGGCTTCCGGCTGTTCAACGGTGGGGGCCAGCATGGAGAAGACTTCGTCCAGGGACAGGGGCACCGGGTTGTGGGCGTTGCCGACAAAGCCAGTGACGCCGGGGGTGTGGCGAACAGCGCCCCACGATTCGTCGGTGAGATCCATACGAACGAGCACGTAGCCGGGGATGCGGACGCGGCGTACCGTCTTTTTCTGCGCGTTTTTGATTTCGGTGACTTCTTCTTCCGGCACCTCAATTTGGAAGATGTAGTCCTCCATGTTGAGGGTTTGGATGCGGGTCTCCAGGTTTTGCTTGACGCGCTTTTCGTAGCCTGCGTAAGAGTGGATGACGTACCAGTCGCCCATCTGGGTGCGCAGGGTGCGGCGGAGTTCTTCAGCGGGATCCAGTTCTTCACTGTCGGCGTCCGACGGCGCGGCAGTGTCGTCTTGGTCAGCGGCGGGCGCTGTCAGGTCAGCGTCGTCGGCGGGAGCGGCCTTGTCGGCTTCTTCTTCGACGGGAGCGTCAACTGTGTCGATGGCATCGTCGGTGGTGATGTCGTCGGTCACGTCGATGATCTGCTCTTCAGACACTGAGGGAACCTGCTTTCAGCAATAAATGTGGGTGTGGCAAAGCGGAGGACGGTAGGCCGGGAGTTTAGCCGCCGAACAGGGCGAAGGCGCCCATACCGACTAGGTAGTCGACCAGTCCGACGAAGGCCATGATGATGACGACGAACACCAGCACAACGCCGGTCATCTTGAGCAGTTCGGACCGGGTGGGCGAGACGACTTTTTTGAGTTCGGAGATCACTTGACGCCAGAACAGCGCGATTCGCGCGAAGAGGCCTTTGCGTTGCGGGTCGTTCTTGGCCTTTTTACTGGCGCTGTTGCTCGAACCTGCGTCAAAGGCTGCTGCGTCGCTCACTAGAACTCCTGAATGTCAATACGTGAATCTGGCGATTCGGATGTTGCAGGGCAGACAGGGCTCGAACCTGCAACCTGCGGTTTTGGAGACCGCTGCGCTACCAATTGCGCCACTGCCCTACGATGTTTGACGTTCCTTCGATGGCTGCCTCAAGGCGCGAACCATCTTCCGGTGCGTCAATCACCGAGGGGTTACTGTACGCGACAAGTGCGCAGGCGCCAAACCAGCCGGGTGCGTTTGTCTGCTTGCGCACTGTATCTCACCCCTTTTGCGGCGTTGTGGTGCGGTGGGCGCCGTGTTATCGCTCTTACAGCGCAAGGCCTACCAGGATGGGTTCGGGTTCTAGGGTGATGCCGTAACGGTCGCGTACCCCGTCTCGCACAGTCCGGGCTAGGGCCATGATGTCGCTGGCCAACGCCCCACCCCGGTTGGTGAGCGCGAGGGTGTGTTTGCTGGAGAGACGGGCGGGGCTGTGTTCGCCGTCTACGCCGTAGCCTTTGCCGAATCCGGCGTGTTCGATGAGCCAGGCGGCCGAGGTTTTCACTAGGTTCGGGTCGATGGTTCCTAGCGAGGGGCCAGTGGAGACTTCGGGGATGGCGGTGCGTACCGGGTAGCGGGGGGCGTCGGGCGGCAGCAGGCGGTCGGCGTGGGCGGCTTCGACGATGGGGTTGGTGAAGAAGGACCCTGCCGACCAGCGGTCATGGTCGACGCTACCCAACCCGCCGCCGTCAATCACCATGCCTTTTCCGGTGCGCAGGGCCAGTACGGCCTGACGTACGTCGGTCATGGGGGCTCTGCGTCCCACGTCGACACCGAGGTTTCGTGCGAGTTCGCCGTATCCGATGGGGGCTGACAGGCGGCCCAGCCGAGTTTGGAAGGACGCATCGAGCACGATGTAGCGGGGGCTGGGGAACCAGGGGGCGCGCGGGTCGACTTCGCTGGGTTGGCTGTACATGGTTTGTTTGAGCAGGGAAGTGCGGTAGCCGAAGCGGAGGTTGCCGAAGGCGAACATGCGCACGCGGCCTTGCATCCGGTCCCAGGTGCGCACGGAGGCGATGGAGGTGGCGACTTCTTGCCCGTAGGCGCCGATGTTTTGCACAGGGGCTGCGCCAACGGTTCCCGGGATGCCGCTGAGAGCTTCGATGCCCACCCATTCTTCGTCGATGGCGATGGAGACGAGTTCGTCGAAGTCTTGCCCGGCCACGGCACAGAAGTTTGCGCCCCCGCAGGCGTCTTCGCTGTGGCGGCGCAGGCCGGTGCGGGCGTCGCGGACAACTATCCCGTCGAAGCCTTCGTCAGCGACCACCAGGTTTGATCCACCGCCGATGACCAGTAGGGGGGTGCCGTCGTTGTCGGCGGCGCGGACGGTGTCGATGAGTTCTTTTTCGCTGCTTGCTTCGACGTAGGTTCCGACCGGGCCTCCGACGCGCATGGTCGTCATGTCGGCGAAGTTGGGGTTGTCGAGGGGGACGACGCGGCCGGGCCGGGCCGTACCGCAAGAGGATTCATCGGTCATGTCAGGCACTCCTCCAGCCTAACCTGTTTGTGGTTCGGGCTTGCGCACTTGCGGTGGTCTTGCCTTCTTGCGGGCTGGCGGCGCGGGCCGCGAAGAGGGCGAAGACGGCGGGGATCATGACGATGGCTAGGGCTGGCCGGTAGCCCGTCCCGTAGCCGCCCACACCGTTGAGGTGGGCGGCCAGCTGGCCGATGATGAAGGGGGCCACCAGGAAGGCGAAGTAGCCGATGGTGGAGACGACGGCTACCCGTTGCGGGGCTTTGGCCGGGTCGTCGGCTGCTGCAGACAGGGCTAGGGGGAAGCCTAGAGCGGAGGCGGCACCCCAGATGAGCGACCCGGCCAAGGCTGCGCCCAGCCAGGGGGCGAAGGCGAAGAGGGCGACGCCCACGAAGGTCAGGCCGGAGCAGATGCGTAGGGCGGTCACTCGTCCCACCCGCTCCACCAGCACTGTGCCCAGCAGACGCATGATGAAGGCCGCCATGAAGAAGACGGATACGCCCAGGGAGCCCACGAACTCGGGGGCGTCTAGGCCGTGCACCAGAGCGGTTGACGTCCAGTCGCTGGCTGACCCGTCGGCCATGGCTGCGCTGAAAATGATGACACCCAGCAGGAGGATGCGAGGCTCCTTCCAGGCGTCGAGAATGGAGTTGCGGCGGGCAACGCTGACGGCTGACACCTGGTCGGGAATATCCATCATGTCCGCGCCGGGCAGGCCGTAGACATGGTCGGATCCTTCCCCTACCTGCAAGGGTGGGGGTTCTGCTGCGCGGCGGCCAGCCTCCGCCAAGTCGTCGGGGAAGTCGCGTGGGCCGATGACGGGGATGAAACGGCGAGCCGCTATCACTGCCATGGCCACAAAAACTATCGAGGCGATACCGAAGTGTTGTTCTAGGGGCAGGTGGAGGCCAGCCGCGAGCGCCCCTAGGGCGGCACCGATCACTTGTCCAGCGGATTCGCCTGACCGGAAGCGGGACATGACGGCTCGTCCGAGTTTGTGTTCGACGACGGCGCCTTCGACGGTGGCGGCCGCGTCCCAGGCGCCCGTGCCCGCGCCCGCCAGCCAGAGGCCAACAAAGGCGATGGGGGCTAGGCCTGTGCTTGATGCGAAGGCCACCGTCATGTAGCCGATGGCCACTATGGTGGCGAAGAGTCCTACCGTCCTGTCGGCGCCTAGACGGGTGGTGATCGCGCCAGATAGGGGCAGGGCGCACACTGAACCGAGCGCCCACATGAGCAGGAAGGCGCCCAGGGCGGCGGCGGACAGGCCCAGGTCTTCACGGACGGCAGGAACTCGCCCGTAGAAGGTGCCCATGGAGATGCCTGCGGCCAGGTAGGCGACGAACACTGCCCACCCGGCAGTGCGAACTTTCACGGTGTCAGTGCTGACAGGTCCAGCTGAAGTCATAGTGGTCTGATTCTCTCACGCCGCCTTGCGGGTGGCGGCGGGACGCAGAAATGGAATAAGAAGACACCACCTGGGTAGGCTCGCGCTATGGCTCCTTCTGCTTCTGCCCGTCCCACGTTGGCGCGTGTCGCTCAGCAGGCTGGAGTGTCTGTGTCGACGGCTTCACTGGCTTTCTCGGGGGCTGGGCCTATCACCCGGGAGACGCGGGATCGGGTGCTTGAGGCGGCGCGCCTGTTGGGGTATTCCGGGCCTAACCCTTTGGGGCGGCAACTGCGGTCGGGGCGGTCGGGCATTATTGGGGTGGTTATTGGCGATAGGCCCTGGCGGGCTCTCAGTGACCCGGTGTCGGTGCGGGTGCTTGATGGTCTCATTGAGGGCTTGGGTGAGCATGGTTTGGGCGTGTTGTTGGTGCCAGGTTTGACCGCTCAGTTGGGGGTGAGTGACCCGGAGACTGCCGCCAAGGTGGCCCCTGTTGACCCGCTGATCACGTCGGCTGGTATGGATGTGGCTGTGCTGGTGTGGGGGGCTAATGGGGTGGATGACCCCAACCTGGTTGCTTTGCAACGCCGTGGCGTGCGGGTGGTCATTGGTGAGGGGCCGGTTGTTGATGGGGCGCCTGTTGTTGGTGTTGATGACCGTGGTGGCGCTGCTGCTGCTGTGCAGCATCTTGTCGATTTGGGTCACCGACGTATTGCCGAGGTGGCGATGCCTTTGGGCCAGGCAGGCGGCTCTCGTATCGCAGGCGACAGTGGCAGCGACGCTTTCAGCGGTAACGGGGGCGGGCGCTTGGGCCGGGTGGAGGTGTCCGACGTGGCTCATGTGGTTCGCACGTCAACGCGGGATCGCATGGTGGGGGTGCGTGACGTGGTTGAGCCTGTGCTCACCTGGGAGACTCCGGCTTCCCTGGTGGAGCATGGCCGGGATGCCGCTCAGGCGATTTTGGGCCCTGATTCGCCGCTTGATGAGCCGCCCACAGCGATTTTCGCCCACACAGACTTGCTGGCGGCGGGTGTGGTGATTGGCGCCCGCGAGTTGGGGTTGACGGTGCCGGGTGACCTGTCGGTGGTCGGTTTTGATGGCATCGACATTCCTTGGCTGGCTCCTGACGTGCTGACCAGCGTTCATCAGCCTCTACGCGACAAGGGGGCCGCGCTGGGCCGGGCGGTGGTTGGCCTACTGGCTGGCGAGCCTCCCGCCCGCGACACCCTTCCCGTCCACTTGGTGGAGGGGACGACTACAGCCGCACTTGAGCCTGGGATTTAGCGAGGACCTTGTTGCCGTCGTGGGTGACGGTCAGGTCGATGCGGGTGGTGCGGGCTTCCGCGTCGATGGCGCCGACGGTGGCGGTCACTTCGACGGGCACGTCGCCGCTGGCAGGGACAGGGATGGGGCGGGTGAAGCGGGTCTGGTAGTCGATGACGCGGCCCGGGTCACCCGCCCATTCTTCGACGATGCTCACGGCGGCCCCCATGGTCAACATGCCGTGGACGATGACGTTGTCTAAGCCCACACCCTGGGCGAAGGCTTGATCCCAGTGGATGCGGTTGAAGTCGCCTGACGCGCCCGCGTAACGGATC
>JAITCK010000253.1 GCA_031283115.1 Cellulomonadaceae bacterium
CTTCCCTTGCGCGACTATCCGCCCCGACTGCTCGACGCCTTCCTCTACGGGGAGGCAGAAAAACGCAAGGTCGCAGGCATCAACATGACTGTTGAAGGGCTCATCCCTAAAATACGTAAGTCGATTTTCAGCAAAGACCCTGACGCCGTACAGCCCCACATTCGCGCCTTCATGGATCGGGCCGGAACCTTCCAAACCTGCCCCGACTGCGACGGCACCCGCCTTTCAGAAGGGGCGCGATCAAGCCGCATCGACGGGAAAAACATTGCCGACCTCTGCCTCATGGAAGTCGCCGACCTGGCCTCATGGGTGAACTCCCTCGACCGGCCCGACGCAACCCCCCTGCTGACTGGTCTGCGTGACCTGCTGGGCGGATTTGTCGAGTTGGGGCTCGGCTACCTGTCCCTCGACCGGCCTGCCGGGTCACTGAGCGGGGGAGAAGCCCAACGCATCAAACTGTTGCGACACCTGGGCAGCGCCCTCACCGATGTCACCTACGTGTTTGACGAACCCTCCATCGGCCTACACCCGCACGATATTGAACGCACCAACACCCTGCTGGAACGCCTGCGCGACAAAAGCAACACGGTACTGGTCATCGAACATAAGCCCGAAGTTATCGCTATTGCCGATCACGTCATCGACATTGGCCCTGGCGCGGGCAGCCATGGAGGCCGCGTCTGCTTCGAAGGTAGTGTCGATGGCCTAGCGGCGTCGGACACGGTGACCGGCAAGCACCTGCACGACCGCCAACAGGTCAAAGAGTCCGTGCGGAAGCCTAGCGGCGTCATCGAGATTCGCGGAGCCAACACCAACAACCTCCGCAACGTCGATGTAGACATTCCCCTGGGCGTGCTCACTGTGGTCACAGGCGTGGCCGGTTCCGGTAAAAGTTCCCTCATCCACGGGTCGCTGGCGGGGCGCGACGGCGTCACCGTCATCGACCAATCCGCTATCAAAGGGTCCCTCCGGTCCAACCCGGCCACCTACACGGGCCTACTCGAACCCATCCGCAAAGCCTTCGCAAAAGCGGGCGGCGTCAAACCGGCCCTCTTCAGCGCCAACAGTGAAGGCGCCTGCCCCAGCTGCAAGGGCGCGGGCGTCATCGTCACCGAACTCGGGTTCATGGAAACCGTGTCCACGCCCTGTGAAGACTGTGGCGGCCTGCGTTTCAAAGCCGACGTGCTGGACTACCGGTTAGGCGGAGGTGGAAGTGGCGATGGCGGGACGACCGGCGACGGGCCGGATGGTGGCGGCCTCAACATCGCCGACGTGCTCGCCTTGTCCGTTGACGCTGTCGCCGAGTTTTTCGCCCGCAGCGGCCCAGCCCCCCTGCCCGCCGCCCACACCATCCTTGACCGTCTCGTGTCGGTGGGACTCGGCTACATCAGCCTGGGCCAGCCTCTCAACACCCTGTCTGGTGGGGAGCGGCAACGCCTCAAACTGGCCAGCCAGATGGGGGAGTCGGCGTCGATCTACGTGTTGGACGAGCCGACCACAGGCCTCCACTTGGCCGACGTAGCCCAACTGCTGGCCCTGCTCGACAGGCTGGTCGATGCTGGCCATTCCGTTGTCGTCATCGAACACCATCAGGCTGTCATGGCTCACGCCGACTGGATCATCGACTTAGGGCCGGGTGCAGGCAACGACGGCGGACGCATCGTCTTCGAAGGAACCCCCTCCGCCCTGATCACCGCCCCCTCCACCCTCACCGGTCACCATCTAGCCGCCTACCTCGGGGAGTGACCACACAACCCGGCGGATGCGTACCCGTATGCGCTGTGGAGGAGGTCACGGGGAGGAAGGCGCACAAGTGGCGGGTCTCACCTCCTGAGATAGGGGGCGGCCCGCCACTTCGCTTACCCACATACCCACACCCGGTAGTTGAAGGTTTATTTCAGATACGCGAAAGAGCCCGTTGGGATATCCCAACGGGCTTCTCGTGATGCGGTGACGAGTGTCGGCAGGCAGGTCAGCAACCTGACCGGGCCGACTATCTGATGTCAGGCGCTGACGGCGCGCTGCACCTTGCCAGCCTTGAGGCAGGAGGTGCAGACATTGACGCGCTTGCGGGTGCCCGCAACGATGGCGCGCACGCGCTGGATGTTCGGGTTCCAGCGGCGCTTAGTCTTGTTCTGAGCGTGCGAAACGTTGTGCCCGAAGCCCGGACCCTTGCCGCAGACGTCGCAGTTGGCAGCCACGGTTTCTCCTACAGGTTGATACGCGGCACGGGAGTGCGCCTGCGTGTGGTGGAAGTTTTTTCGGCCCGACTCGCGCCAGGCAACCGCTAGAGAATACCCGAAAAACGCCTCGACTGCCAAAGCGCAGTCCAGTGGCACTGGTCACGCTACGGTAGTCGAGTGCAGCAACCGCCGATGAGAGACGCCCTCGCCCCCGACGAGATTCGCGCCTGGTCCCGCCTCGCTGCGGGCGCCCTGGGCCGTGATCGCACGCTCATCAACGACGTCAACGTGTTCCCGGTAGCCGACGGTGACACCGGCACCAACATGTATCTCACCCTGCGTGAAGCCGCCCGCGCCGTGACATCGGCTGCCCCCGACTTCACCAGCACCCGCCTGCTGCGCCACCTGGCACGGGCAGCCCTGCCTGCCGCCCGAGGAAACTCTGGAGTCATCCTGGCCGAATGGCTGCGAGGCCTAGCTGCCGCCGCCACCGCCCGCAAAACCCTCGCCCAATGCCTCGACGAGGCGGCCCGGGCAGCCCACCTGGCTGTCGCCCATCCGGCACCAGGAACCTTCCTCACTGCCGCGCAAGGGGCCGCTGCTGCGGCTGCCACCTGCGCTGACCGCCCATCAGCCACCACTGATGACATTCTTGCTGCAGCCGTCCAGGGCGCCCGCGACGCCACAATAGCCTCAGTGGCAGAACTCGCTCCCCTGGCCCGGGCTGGCGTGCTGGATGCTGGCGCCTGCGGCCTGGTTCTTGTACTCGACGCACTGAGGGTCGCCCCCTACACGGCGGCTGCGTCACGGGCCTCAACAGTGCAGGCGTCGTCGGACACCGACAGCAGTAGCGGCAGTGCCGGGCTTGCCACATCAGCCATGCTGGTTGTCACGCCCGTCGTGCTCGGGCTGACGTTGACGGGATACGAGAAACAGGCCGACACCACATCACCTGACGACACCCACCCGTGCGACCACGCCCACCACCAGCACTATCACGACCATCACCAGCACGGCGACAGCGATGTTGACGAGTTTGAGGTGATGTTCGTCCTAGAGCGTCCCGCCGACGCCCAAGGGTTCGCCACCGGCGAGGTGGCCACAGCCCTGCGGCAAGACCTGGCCAGCGTAGGCAACTCGGTAGTGGTTGTCGGCGGTTCAGCCCTGCCCGACGACGACGACGGAACAGTCGCGCCCGCCTCACGCGCTGCAGCCGTCTGGCAGGCCCACGTCCACGTGCCCGACCTGGCCGCAGCCCTCGCCGTTGCGCACACCTGGGCCGGGCGGGGGACAGCGCAGCCAGCCTTCATCAAACATCTGGCCGTCCCCAACGCCACCCGCGCCCTCATCGCGTCAACTCAATCCCCAGGAATAGCCGCCGAACTTGCCCGAGCCGGAGCAACCGTGCTGGTTCCCCTCAACACCCCAGTCCCCCCCCACCACCTGGCCGACGCCGCCCACAGTGCTGGAGCCCACGCCGCCATCATCGTGGCCCCACAAGCCCGCGCCACCATCGCCGCCGTCCACGCTGTCGCCGCCGAACGACACGGCACCACCACCTCCCCATCAGCCGTCAACGCGCCACCAGCCGCCGACGGACAACACGCCACAGCAGACCTCCCCGACATGATGGCCGTTCTCGCCCCCGAACCCGACCTAGGCGAAACAGACATTGCTGTGATCGACGCCCCCACCGACGCCCACTGCGTGGTTGCCGTCGCGGCGCTCGCGGCCCTCGCCGACCTGGACACAGAACCCCCGGCCACGGCACCTCCGATCGCAGAAACGTCCGCCATCGTCACCCAAGCGATGTCCGCAGTGACGGTGATCAACGGCGACGCCCTTGAAACTGAGCCCCTAGACCACCGGCTCACGCAGGCCCTGGCCGCTACAGAAACCCTGGGCCAAGGCTGTGTGGTCACCGCCTGCATCGACGATGACGTGCCAGAAGCCGCCATTGCGCAGTTCAACGACGTGTGCGCCGCCGCAGACGCCGACCTCATCACCATCGCCACCCTCCACCCCGGCACACAGATTCTGCTGGCCGTCGAACCTGTCGCCGATGACAGTTGGTGAACGATGACAGGTGGTGAACAGGCCGTGAGCAGAACAACCGTGACCAAAACAGCCGTGGGCAGAACCATCGGGGCCGACCCGATGGACAGGCGCATCAGCCAGGTGCTCGGCGAACGCACCGGAAAAGCCCTCGCCAAACTCGGCCTCATCACCGTCGGCGACCTGCTGCACCACTATCCGCGCCGCTACGCCGACCCCGGCACCATCACCCCCATTTCCGGGCTGAAACTCGGGGAACACGTGTCCTTTCTGGCCGTGGTGTTGCACACGCAGACCCGCACCATGCGGTCACGGGCAGGATTCATGCTTACAGCCCAGGTAGGCGACGACCAAGGCGGCGTCTGCTCGCTCACCTTTTTCGCTAAAAAACAGGGCATGTTGCGCTACTTCGAATCCCGCCTGACACCGCAGACAAAAGCCGTGTTCAGCGGTGTGGTGTCCGAATATCGCGGGCACATGCAACTCACCCACCCCGACTTTCAACTCATCGGGCCAGCCGCTGGCGGGGCTGGAGCTTCCGGTGCTGCTGCCGCTGGGGCAGGAGGTTTTGCAGGTGACGGTGGGGGAGCCGTCGGGCAGGCAACCGCAAGGCACACACGTGCAGGGCAGGTAAGCGCAGCCGCCGTCGATGACAGTGCCGCCGTCGAAGAGGCCATGATCGACGCGACCCGCCCCATCCCCATCTACCCGGCCACCGCCGCCATGCCCACCTGGCGGATCCAAAAGGCCGTGCGGGCCGTGCTCGACACCCTGCGCCCCGACGACGTCCCCGACCCCCTGCCCGATTCTGTGCGTCAGGCCGCCACCCTGATGACCAGGTATGACGCCCTCCAGGGCGTCCACTATCCGGCCAGCAGAAGCGACTGGGTTGACGCCCGCCACCGCCTGCGTTTCGAAGAAGCCTTCGTGCTGCAAACCGCCCTAGTGCAGCGTCGAGCCCAGGCCGCACTCATGCCAGCAGCCGCCCGCCTGCCCCGCAAAGACGGGACAGGTCTGCTAGAACAGTTCGACGCCCGCCTGCCCTTCACCCTGACCGCCGGGCAGACCAGTGTCGGCCAAGAAATCGCCGCCGACCTGGCCCGCCCCCACCCCATGCAGCGCCTCCTGCAAGGCGAGGTAGGGTCGGGCAAAACGGTGGTCGCCTTGCGAGCCATGCTCCAAGTCATCGACGCGGGCGGCCAGGCAGCCCTACTGGCCCCCACCGAAGTGCTTGCCGCCCAGCATGCCCGAACCCTGCGGGCCATGCTCGGCGACCTGGCAGGGGGCGGTCTGGGAGGTGGCCTGCTGGGAGGTGGGGGTGGCACGACGACGGTCGCCCTGCTCACCGGATCCCTGCCAACTGCGGCCCGCAGGCAGGCCCTGCTTGATGCGGCATCCGGCCAGGCGGGCATCGTTGTGGGAACTCACGCCCTGCTGTCTGACGTGGTTCAGTTTGCTGACCTGGGACTCGTCGTCGTTGATGAGCAGCACCGCTTTGGGGTAGAGCAGCGCGACAGGCTGCGGGACAAGTCGGTGGTCACCCCCCACCTACTGGTGATGACAGCCACGCCCATCCCGCGTACCGTCGCCATGACCGTCTTCGGCGACCTGGAAGTGTCCACGCTGACGGAGGTTCCGTCAGGACGGGCAGGCATCACCACCCATGTTGTCCCCGCCGCCAACCCCGTCTGGATAGACCGCGTATGGCAGCGCATCCGCGAGGAAGTCGACAAAGGCAACCGCGCCTACATCGTCTGCCCCCGCATCACCGCCGACGACGACACCCCGCCGGTTGAGCAGCCCGACCCGCCCCGCACCCCGCTCCGCGCAGTCACCGAGGTTGCGGACCTGCTGCGCTCCACCCCGGCCCTGTCGGGCATCTCCATCGACATTCTGCACGGCCAACTGCGCCCCGATGACAAAGAAGCGGCCATGGCCCGGTTTGCGTCCGGGCAAACTCAGGTGCTTGTCGCCACCACCGTCATTGAGGTGGGCGTTGACGTGCCGGAAGCCACCGTCATGGTGGTGCTTGACGCCGAGTTTTTCGGCCTGTCCCAACTTCACCAATTGCGGGGCCGAGTGGGGCGGGGCACCCAGCCGGGCCTCTGCCTGCTGGTGACTAGCGCCGAGCCGGGCTCTGATGGGGCTAGGCGGGTTGAAGCCCTAGCGCAAACCTCTGACGGTTTCGCCCTAGCCCAAG
>JAITCK010000100.1 GCA_031283115.1 Cellulomonadaceae bacterium
CCCGACCATCCGGCCTTTCAGGCGGTGCTGCGGGAGGCCGGGATTCCGCTGGCAGCGCCGTCAGCCAATACGGCTGGGAGGCCCAGCCCGACAACAGCCAGCCACGTTGTCACCGACCTGGCGGGGCGGATCGACGCCGTGCTTGACGGGGGGCCCTGCCGGGTGGGGGTCGAATCGACGGTGGTCAGCCTGGCTGTCAGCCCGCCCCGCCTGCTGCGGCCAGGCGGGGTCAGCCTGGAACAACTGCGTGATGTCCTCGGTGACGTCGAAGTAGATCCGGCTCTTGTCGGCGAGTTGGCGCCCGGCGTGGTGCCGGGAGCCCCCGGAATGAAATACCGCCACTACGCCCCCACAGCCCCCGTCACCATCATCAATGGCAGCCGAGAAAACGCTATCCGGTGGTTGACCAGCGAAGGCGAAAGTGGAACGGCGGTCCTGTGTTTTGATGAAGAAGTCTCGGCTTTCTCTGCCGCCCTGCCAGGTGCTGTCGTCGTGCCTTATGGACCGGAAAACGACCCTGCAACGCTCGCTAGAAGACTCTTCGACGTGTTACGCACCCTTGACGAGACGCCGAACGTCACCGCCATTTACGCCCGCTGCCCTAGCCGGGACGATGGCCTCTATCGCGCTGTTCGTAACCGTCTGTTCAAGGCGGCAGCGTTTACGGAGGTTGACACCGATGACATCTAAAAGCCGCGCCCACCTGCTGGCTGCCGTGGTGGCTGTTGTCGGCCTGCTGTTGACCTCCTGCTCCCCCGCGGTGTCCGCCAATGCTGACGCCAACCTGATAGAGACCGGCCAAGATGCGGCCAATCCCGGCCCGGAAACCTTCGACCGGGTAACTACCGTCCGGCTCGGTTCGCCGCGCGGGGCCGCAACAATGGCTCTAGCCGGGATGATTCACGACCAAGACCAACGCGAGGCCGCCAACCTGAACCTGCTGGAAGGCAACATTTACGACTTCACCATTGTGGGCGCCCCCGACCAGCTCACGGCAGCCCTGGCCACCGGCAACATTGACGCGGCCCTGCTTCCCGTCAATGTGGCCGCAACCCTCTACAACCGCACCGACGGGGCCGTGCAGTTGGCGGCGATCACCGCACAGGGGCTCTTCTACGCCCTGGCCGCTGACTCCACCATCACGTCATTTGCTGACCTTGACGGCAGGAAGGTGTACACCACAGGGCTGGGTGCCACCCCAGAGTTTGTCATCAACTATTTCTCCGCCCACCAGGGCGTTTCGCCCCGCGTTGACTTTTCCAGCGAAGCCACGGCAGCGCTGACGCAACTGGTCACCGACCCTGCTGGCGTAGGCATCCTGCCGGAGCCCTTTGTCACGTCGGCCCTCAAACAAAACCCCGGCCTGTCCGTGGTGATCGACCTCAATGACGCCTGGATGCAGGCGACAGGCTCCCCCTTGGTCACCACGGCCCTGGTGGTACGCACCGACTTTGCGCAAGCCCACCGGGAATCCGTGGCCACCCTGCTGGCTGACCTCACCCTGTCAGTGGAGTGGGTCAACGCCACCCCTGCCGACGCTGCCCCCGTCATTGAAGCCCAAGGCATTGTGCCTAGTGCCGCTATCGCCCAGGCCGCCATTCCGCGCACCAACCTGGTCGCCATGACCAGTGGTGACGCCCGCACAGCCACGCTGGCCTTCCTGCGCGTGCTCCACGCCGCCCACCCGGAATCCGTGGGAGGGAGCATCCCCGGTGACGGATTCTTCCTCAACTAGCCAGGCAGCCACCGCTGTCACAAGCCGGGCCATCGTTGCCGCTGTCTTCTGGCTGGCAGCCTGGCAGGTGTTGGCGATGACTGTCGGCCAGCGGATAGTGCTGGCTTCTCCCGTGCAGGTGGTTCAGGCGCTGTTCAGGCTGGTTCCAACAGCACAGTTTTGGGAAACCCTAGCCGCGTCAGGCCTGCGGATTATTGCCGGATTCGCCTTCGGACTCATCCTTGGCGCCCTACTTGCCTTCACTGCTAACGCCTCCAAGTGGGCTGCCGCCATAGTCGCCCCACCCATGCGGGCAGCCCGGTCAGTTCCCGTAGTCAGTTTTGTCATCCTGGTCTTGCTGTGGGCTGGCCCGCAGGCGCTGACCGTCACCGTTGCCGCCATCATGGTGGCCCCTATCGCCTTCGCTAACATCAGCGAAGGCTTGACCCGCACCGACCCTGAACTTGAAGACGTGGCCAAAGTTTTTGCCGCCTCCCCCCTGCAACGCTTTCGGGCTATCACTTGGCCTACCGTGCTCCCCTTCCTGGCCGCAGCCTGCCAGGCGGGCATCGGCCTCGCCTGGAAGGCTGGCGTCAGCGCGGAAGTCATCGGCCTACCGTCGGGCAGCATCGGCGAACGCCTCTACGCAGCCCGCCTCACCCTGGCCACCGACACGGTGCTCGCCTGGACAGTCACCATCGTTGCCGCCTCCTGGCTGCTCGAGCATCTAGCAACCCGCGCCCTGGCCCGCCACTCCGGCTAGCGGGCACTCCCCTGGACACCACACCCCACTTTGAGGCCAAGGATTGTTACGGGTTCGTGGAGTTTTGAGCGTGTCGCACACAGGTTGCCTGCTTCATCGGTGACGGTATGACACATGACGTCGCAGACGACCACAAGCACCACCGCAAGCCCCGCCTCCGCAAGCCCCGGCACCACAGGCGTCCCCGTCACCGTTGACGGGGTTGACATGGTTTTACCTGTTGGGATGCCCCTGGTAGAAGCCCTGCGGGACCAGGGCATACACATTCCCTCCCTCTGTAATGACGTGCGCCTAGACAAGGCCATGGGCAACTGTGGCATGTGCGTGGTGGAACTCCGCGACCCAGACGACGGGGCGTCGCGCCGCGTCAAAGCCTGCCAAACCCCTGTGGCCGCCGGAATGGATTTGAGCACCGGCAGCAACGAGGTCGACGCCTACCGCACCCTGCGGCTAGAACAACTGCTCAGCGACCACAACGCTGACTGTGAAGCCCCCTGCCATCTGGCCTGTCCGGCAGGCATCGACATTCAGTTGTATCTCAAACATGTGGCCAACGGGAACATGGAGGCGGCCGTCCGCGTCATCAAAGACTCCAACCCCTTCCCGTCTGCTTGTGGCCGCGTGTGCCCCCACCCCTGCGAGGCGGCCTGCCGCCGCAAACTCGTTGACGACGCCGTATCCATCAACGCTGTCAAACGATTCGCCTCCGACTGGGATATGGCCCGCGACCAGCCGTGGAGTCCTGCCGTTTCCCCTGCGACCGGCAAAACGGTGGCCGTCGTGGGGGCTGGCCCGTCCGGCCTGTCCGCCGCCTACTACCTGGCCCAGCGCGGCCACGCCGTCACCGTGTATGAGAAGCAGCCCAAACCGGGCGGCATGATGCGCTACGGCATCCCCGAATACCGGCTACCCAAGGCCACCCTCGACGCCGAAATCGGCCTCATCGCACAGTTGGGTGTCGACATTCGTTGCGGTCAAGCCCTGGGCGTCCACCAGCACCTTGAAGACCTCCGTGACGACCACGACGCCGTCTACTTGGCCTTCGGGTCTTGGCAGCCCACCCCCCTGTCCCTGCCCGGTGACACCCTGCCGGGCGTGTGGCTGGGCATCGCCTTCCTTGAACAGGTCACCCACGGCACCCCCGTTGATGTGGGCAACGACGTGGTGGTGGTTGGTGGCGGCAACACGGCCATCGACTGTGTGCGCACGGCCAAACGGCTGGGCGCAAGCAACGTCACCCTGGTCTACCGGCGTACCGTCGACGAAATGCCTGCTGAAGACGTCGAAATCGCTGACGCTATCGAAGAGGGCATCGACATGGTGTTCCTCACCGCCCCCGACCACATCACCGCTGCCGCCGACGGGTCTGGGCGCAAAACCTTGCACTGCCTCAAAATGGAGTTGGGAGAACCTGACCGCACCGGCCGCCGCCGCCCCATCCCTATCGAGGGCAGCGACTTTGAGATTGAAGCCGACACCATCATCGGCGCTATCGGCCAGTCCACCAACACGCAGTGGCTTTACAACGACCTCGAAGTTGCTCTGTCCCGTTGGGGTGACATTCGCGTAGACGAAGCCACATCGCTGACCAACCAGCCGGGCATTTTTGCTGGTGGAGACTGTGTGACCGGGCCGGCCACCGTGGTTGCTGCCGTGGGGGCTGGGCGGAGGGCCGCCCAATCCATTGACGAACTGCTCAGCACAGGCACCGTCACGCCGCGCACGGAGCCTTTCAGTGCGTCGCGCGGGTCGCTGGAAGACCTGCCCCGCGACGAATTCGAAGCCAAGCCACGTGTCGAACGGGCCTCCATGCCTCGCATCGACATGCGGCAGGCCACCCGAGACTTCACCGAAATCGACTTGGGGTTGGTGCAAGAAGCAGCCCGTCGTGAGGCTGCCCGGTGCCTGGCCTGCGGCTGTTCAGCCCGCTACGACTGCGAACTGCGCAACGAAGCCACAGCCCACGGTGTGCGCTTCATCGAACCCCTCCACGAACGTCCACGATTCAGCATCGACGAGACCCACCCCTTCCTCATCCGCGACCAAAACAAGTGCATCGCCTGCGGAAAATGTGTGGCCGCCTGCTCGCAGATCGAAGGCGTGGACGTGCTCGGCTACCGCTATGACACCGACCTCACCGGCAAAGGCTGCCTGGTGGTGGGCTCTGCCAACGGCCTGCCACTCACGCAAACCGCCTGCATTTCTTGTGGCCAATGCGCTACCGCCTGCCCTTGCGGGGCGCTGGACTTCCGCCGCGAATCCGACCTAGTTTGGCAGGCCATCAACAACCCCGACCTCACCGTGGTGGGCTTCCTGGCCCCTGCGCCCCGGTCTGTCATCGGACGGCATTATGGCTGGACTCCCAGCGAAACCGCCCCCTATACGGCCGGACTCATGCGACGGCTAGGGTTCGACGTCTGCTTCGATGTGGCCTTCGCCGCCGACCTCACCATCATTGAAGAAGCCAACGAGTTTATTGGCCGCGTACAAACCCATCTTGACGGCGGGGCGGCGGTGCTGCCGCAGTTCACTAGTTGCTGCCCCGGCTGGGTGAGTTTTGTGGAAAAGAAATACCCCGCGCTTATCCCCAACCTGTCCACCTGCCGTAGCCCGCAAGGAATGATGGCGGCCACCATCAAAAACCATTACGCCACCCTGCTGGGCAAGAAGCCGGAGAACTTGTTTGTCGTATCCATCATGCCCTGTCTGGCCAAAAAGGATGAGGCCCGCAGGGAACAACTGACCACCGACGGCCAGCAGGATGTTGACGCCGTGCTGACCACGCAAGAGTTCATCGAAATGGTGGATCAGATGCGCATCAACCTGGACGAAATCACCCCGCAAGACTGGGATGCGCCCTACGCGAAGACGTCTGGCGCGGGCGTCATCTTCGGGGCGTCCGGTGGTGTGGCCGAGGCTGCCGTCCGTATGGCTGTCGAAAAACTCACCGGCGTCACCCTTGATGACAGCAGTCTTGACGTTCACCAAGTTCGCGGCCTAGACGGCGTGCGTGAAGCCGTCATCACCGTCAACGAGACAACCAGCCTCCGTATCGCTGTCACTGCGGGTTTGAGCACGGCCCGGCCCATCATTGAGGCTGCCGCCCGCGGGGAAGACACCGGCTACGACCTCATCGAAATCATGGCCTGCCCCGGCGGCTG
>JAITCK010000166.1 GCA_031283115.1 Cellulomonadaceae bacterium
TACTTGTAGTAGATGCGGGCCGTGGTGTCCAGAGCCTGTTCCAGCCGGTAGGCCCGGTAGAGGGGGGTGGACCGCCACTGCCGATAGATGGCCTGGACGGGTTCAGGGATGTCAACCCATCGCTCTTGGCTGATTTCCTGCTCAATGGAGGCGGGCGGGAACAGGGCCAGCAGGTCGTCCGGTGTCAGCGGCTCCCCCGTGGCCGGGTGGAGGGGAGGGGCCAGTTCTCCAGGCAGGTCAGGCACAATGTTGTACCACTGCCGGGGAATCTCGTTTTCTGGCAGGGTGACACGGTAGGAGTCCTTGGGTGCGAAAGCGGCCATGTTTGGCAGGGTAGTGCTATCGGGTCATGGTTGCGACACACTCGACGTGATGCGTCATGGGGAAGAGGTCAAAGGCCCGCAAACTGCCGAGCCGGAAGCCATGCGCCAGCAGGTAGGACGTGTCACGGGCCAGGGCTGCCGGGTCACAGGCAACATAGATAACGCGGTCTGGTTGCAGGCGCGCCACCTGGTCGATGACGGTTGCCCCGGCCCCGGCCCTCGGCGGGTCGAGAACAAAGGCGGCTGGCCTGTCACTATCCCCAGCCAGGGCGTAACGGCCTGCCATGACTCGGGCGACAGCCCCACGATGAAGTTCCACGTTAGCCCGGGCGTGAGTGTTCCGTTTGGCCTGTTTGACGGCAGTTTCGTCCCCTTCAACGGTGACGACGCGACCGCGCGGCCCGACAGCATCAGCCAAGGGCAGGGTAAAAAGGCCCGCCCCGGCGTAGAGGTCAAAAACGACCTGTCCAGCCACGTCACCGACCGCCTCCGTCACAGCATCAACCAGCAGAGCGGGGGCCTGACGGTGAACCTGCCAGAACCCGTCGGCTGCCACCCGATACGTGTAGGTCTCCCCTGTCGCTGCCTGCACTGTCTCGGTGACGGTGGCCCGGGCATTAGGGCGGATGTCTGGCTTGCCTTTGCGTGACGGCACCCCGCCCACCAACAGCAGGGGGTCAGTCCCGTTTGCGGGGGCTACTAACGTCAGGCGGGCGTCGCGGGGCCAGCGCCGCCGCCACACGTTCTCGGCATCGGCTAGGGCGAGCACGGCCTCGGTGGCCAGGGGCATGGTGTCCAGGGGGACAACATCGTGGCTGCGATGCCCCAACATTCCGGCCCGCCCGTCACCGTCAGTCACCAGGTCGATGCGGGTGCGATAGTGCAGGCCACCGCGGCCCCCCTGGTCGATGGGGCCGTCACCGGGCGCCGCCTCAACAGCAAAGTCGGGGAAGGCTTCGGCAAGGTCAATCTTGGCTAGGCGGGAAAACTGGTCGGCGACAACGGCGGCCTTCCATCGGCGCTGCCCGTCCAACGACACGTGCGCCAACTCTCCCCCGCCCACGCCGCTGCGCCCGTCACCCAGGTCAGGCCCGGCCTCAGGCCAGGGCGACGGAACCCGGTCAGGCGACGGGTCACCCAACAAGTCAACCGCATCGGCCCGCCAGATTTTGCCGCGCGACGTCACCCGAGCACGCACCCGCTCCCCCGGCAGGGCGTGGCGCACAAACACCACCCGGCCAACATCGTCAGAACCAGCGTCATCAGCAGAAGCACCGCCGTCAACCCCGCCACCATCGTCGCCAGTTCCGACGCTTGCGACGCCATTTTCGTTTGCGCCGTCAGCGCCGATGCGCGCGACACCATTCCCGCTTGCGTCACCAGCGCCGATGCGCGCGACGCAGTGGCCCCCATGTGCGACCCGGTCAATGGTCAGGTCAAGGAAATCGCCTGTCATGCCAACCACCTAGGCTCTCGTTTTGCGGCCGTTGATGTAGGCGACCCGTTCAAGCCCCGTCTCCCCCAGGGACGACTGCAACTGGTAGGGCACGGAGGCGACCACCACGCCGGGGGTGAACAGCAGGCGACTCTTGAGCCGCAGGGCGCTCTGGTTGTGTAAAGGCTGCTCCCACCAGTGACCCACCACATATTCGGGAATGTAGACAACCACCAGGTCACGCGGGGATTCCCGGCGGATAGACCGCACGTAACTGATGACAGGCCGGGTGATTTCACGGTAGGGCGAGTCGAGCACCCGCAAGGCCACGGGCAGATCCAGCGCCTCCCATTCTTGCGTAAGTTCCTGAACCTCGTCGGCGTCAACAGCCACAGTCACGGCTTCCAGCACGGTGGGCCGTGACGCGCGCGCATAAGCGACAGCCCGCATGGTCGCCTTATGGATTTTCGACACGAGCACCACAGCGTGGATGCGGCTGGGTAGTGCCCGTTCGGCCTGCGCATCATCGACGGCTATTTCGGCTTGGACGCGGGCGTAATGCCCTTTGATAGACCGCATGATGGCGTAGACCAGGCACATGGCCAGGATGGCAATCCAGGCGCCGTGAATGAACTTGGTGACCAGCACAACAATGAGCACCAGGCCCGTGCACACGAATCCGATGTAGTTGACCACCCGTGACCTGCGCATCCGCTGCCGGTCGGCGGGGTTGGCTACGCTGCGCAGCAGGCGGGTCCAATGCCTGGTCATACCCAGTTGACTGAGGGTAAAGGAGACAAACACACCCACGATGTACAACTGGATCAGCCGGGTCACCTGGGCGTCGAAGGCGACGATGAGAACCACTGCCACCACGGTCAGCGAAATGATGCCGTTGGAGTAGGCCAGCCGGTCGCCGCGGGTGTGCAGTTGCCGGGGCAGGTAGCCGTCACGGGCCAGGATCGACCCCAGCACGGGGAAGCCGTTGAAGGCCGTATTAGCGGCGAACAGCAGGATGAGACCCGTCACCGCAGAGATAGCGTAGAAGGCCAGCGGGAATCCATGGAACACCGACTGTGCCAGTTGGGCGATGGTGGGGTGTTGCACGTAGCTGGCGGGGATAGGCCCGCCGTTCAGGGTCATTTGGCTGGCAGGGTCGGCCACGTAGCGCACTCCGGTGGCATCGGCCAGCAGCAGAATCGACAGCACCATGACGGCCGAAATCCCGCCCAGCAAGGCCAGGGTTGTTGCAGCGTTTTTTGACTTGGGTTTTTTGAAGGCGGGAACCCCGTTGCTGATCGCTTCAACACCCGTCAAGGCTGCGCAGCCGGAGGCGAAGGCGCGGGCGAAAAGGAAGGCGCCCGCGAAGCCGACCAGGCCACGGTCGAATCCGGCCTGCGGGGTGATCTCGAAGGCGGCGCTTTCAGCGGCAGGTAGGTCGCCGCCAAAAAAGCGTACGGCCCCCACTAGGGCCATGAGGCCGATCAAGCCCATGAAACAGTAGACGGGCACGGCAAACACTTTGCCGGATTCGTGTACGCCGCGCAGGTTCATCACCGCCAACACCACTACGGCGATCACGGCGGCCAGGGCCTCGTGCCCCCGTAGGGCGGGGATAGCCGACGACGCATATTGGGCGGCGGAACTGATGGATACGGCCACGGTCAGCGTGTAATCGACCAGCAGGGCTGAGGCCACGCCCAAGCCCGCGCCAGGCCCCAGGTTGGTGGACACTACCTGGTAGTCGCCACCGCCTGACGGGTAAGCGTGAACGTTTTGCCGGTATGACAGCACCACCACAACAAGCACAAAGACAACCGCGATGCCCGCCCACAGGGAGATGGCAGAGGCCGTAAAACCGGCGATAGCCAGGGTCAACAGGATTTGGTCGGGGGCGTAGGCGACGGAACTCAGGGCGTCGGAAGCGAAGACGGGCAGGGCAATCTTTTTCGGCAACAACGTGTGCCCCAGGTTGTCGCTGCGCATGGGGCGGCCGATGAGCAAGCGTTTCGCGGCATCACCAATGTCTGACACGCCCGCCAGTCTATGAGCGCTACGGCTGGTGGCGTCTGTTTTTAGGTAGTGTGGCGCTATGCACTTTGTCATTGTGGGCTGTGGCCGCGTGGGCGCGTCGCTGGCAACACAGATTGAGGGGCGCGGTCATTCGGTGGCCGTCATCGACCAAAATCCTGAAGCCTTCCGCAGGCTCCCCGCCGATTTTGAAGGTCAGAAGGTCAAAGGGATCGGCTTTGACCGTGACACCTTGCGCACTGCCGGCATTGAGGACGCTTACGCCCTGGCTGCTGTCACTGACGGGGACAACTCTAATGTTGTGGCTGCCCGGGTGGCCCGGGAAGTTTTTGGCCTCACCAACGTTGTCGCCCGTATTTACGACGCCCGCCGGGCCGAGGTTTATCAACGGCTGGGTATTCCTACGGTGGCGACAGTGCGGTGGACGGCTGACCAGATGTTGCGCCGCATGTTGCCTTTGGAGGCAACCAGTGAATACCGCGACCCGTCCGGCCAAGTGAGGTTGGCGCAGGTCAACTTCGCTCCCGGCTGGGTGGGGGCCACGGTTGCCAGCATTGAAGCGGCGACTGGTGTGCGGGTGGCCTTCTTCTCCCGTTACAGTGACGCCCTGCTGCCTGCCGCTGACACGGTGCTACAAGAGGGCGATGTCCTCTATGTGCTGATGAGGGCCGACGATGCCGACCTGGTTGAGCGGATGTTGGCGAAGGCGCCTTCGGCTGCCGTGAAAGGAGCAGGTCAATGAGGGTCATCATTGCCGGGGCCGGGTCGGTTGGCCTGTCGATCGCCCGTGAACTGCTGGGTCACGGCCACGACGTGACCATCATCGACCGGTCGCCTGCCTCCATGCGGGTAGCCCAGGTTCCGGCTGCCGAGTGGATTCTCGCCGATGCCTGCGAGTTGGGTGCCTTGGAGAACGCGGGCATTGACGAAGCCGACGTGGTGGTGGCTGCTACCGGTGACGACAAGGTCAACCTGGTTTTTTCCTTGCTCTGTAAAACAGAGTTTGGGGTGCCGCGCACGGTGGCGCGCGTCAAGAACCCCAAAAACGAGTGGATGTTCGATGACGCCTGGGGGGTGGACGTGGCCGTGTCTACGCCGCGCCTCATGGCCGCCATGGTTGAGGAGGCCGTGACTGTTGGCGATCTGGTGCGGATTTTTACTTTCCACCAGTCGGGCGCCGACATTCTTGCCTTGACTCTG
>JAITCK010000216.1 GCA_031283115.1 Cellulomonadaceae bacterium
GACAGGCTGACTGACCGACCTGACAGGCGGGCGTTTCCACCTCTTACACAGGGCCAGCCGACTCTGCTAGTGGCTGGCCGTGCCGGCAGTTTTCATCTCTAAGGTGATTTGGGCGGCATCAAGCACACCCAGACTGCGTTCAAGGAAACGGGCATCGTGAACGCCCTCCTTGCGGGCCACCAGCAGGGCCTTACGCTGCACCTCAATGAGCCGCATCTGTAGTTCACGGTACTGCTCCAGTTGAGGTTCGGTTTCATCTTCGACAGCCTCATCGGACAGGCTTTCGCTGGCAAAGTCGATTTGCACCCGTTTGACGACGGTAGGGTCGTAAATCTCCCCGTCGCGGCGGCGCAACTTAGGGTTGTCGATGAGGGTATGCCCGGCAGCATCCATGACAGCCCGCACGGCCCGCATCTCCTCCGGCGACACAGCCCCCTGACCCATGATGCCCAGCCGCCGCATCACCCAGGGCATGGTGCCGCCCTGAACGAGCAAGGTTCCCCCCGCCACCCCAAAAGCCACCAGCACGAGAAAAGACCGGTGAATGATGGTGGTGGGCAGGGTGAGGGCGGCAGCCAGGGTGACTACCCCGCGCATCCCCGCCCACACGATGAGAGCCCCTTCCCGCCTGCCCAGCGGTTTAGCCACCAGATAGTCGATGTCGGCGGCCCGCCGCACCAACATGGTGCGAAACTTTTTGACCCGTGCCGTGGAGACGGTGCCCACGCGCGGCTCATCACCCCAGGGTGGCCGTTGATTCCAGCCAGGTTTGGGCGGGAAGGTCATGGTCTCGTTGTTGCCTTCCACAGCCAGGCGGGCATCCAGTCTGGTTTGTACTTGGGTGAACCGTTCCCGGTTGACGGCCTTCTTTTCGGCGGTCATCCGCAGTTTATAGAGTAGGGGTGCCACAAAAAGTGCCCGCACTGCCAACACGATGACCCCGGCCAGGGCTGCCACACCTACAGCGTGCCAGAGGCTGCCATGTTCGGAAACCACGTCTTTGACCAGCGTTGACGCCTCCAAGCCCATGAGTAGAAAGAGCCCGCCTTCGAGCAAGGTTTCTGCCGTATGCCAGTTGGAGTAGTCAAACATGCGGTCTTGCGGGGTGAGATGTTTGGCCGCCCCATGCCCGGTCACTAGGCCTGCAACAACTACCGCCACCAGACCGGAAGCCCCCAGCCGTTCAGCAGGCAGGTAGGCCACAAAGGGCACAATAAAACTCACGGCCGTGGTCAAGGCGGACGAGTCGATCTTTTTCCGCGCCCACAAACCCACCGAACCGACAGCAAAACCGACGAGCACGGCGCCGATAACAGCCCAGATAAAGTCGGCAACAATGTGGCCAAAGGACACGGTTGCTGCCGTCGCTGCGATAGCCGACCGGAGCAACACCAGGGCCGACGCATCGTTGAGCAGACCTTCACCCTCCAGCACGGTGACTACGCGGGGTGGTGCCCCCAACCGTTTAGTGATGGACGTGGCCACGGCGTCTGTGGGGCTGAGGATAGCGCCCAAGGCGATGCCGCCCGCCAAACCCAACTGTGGCAGCAGGGCGCTAAAGACGAAGCCCAGCACCACTGACGTGATGATGACCAGCACTACCGCCAGGGTGCCGATGGCAGCAAAATCGCGTCTGAAATCCATGGTGGGCAGGCTAACGGCGGTCGAATACAGGAGCGGTGGCAGTACGCCCGCAAGAATCCACTCCGGTTCAATCTCGATGGTGGGCATCCCGGGAATGAAACTGATGCCTGCCCCCAGCAGCACCAGCATGAGGGGGGCGGCAACACTGTGACGGCCTTGCGTTGATGCGGCGCTCACCCCAACGATGGCGATCACGCCCAGCAGCACCACCACCAGGAAATCCATAAGGGTTATCCTCCCCATTTTTTCGCCTGCGCGCCTGGGGATGGCAGATGAGGTGCACAAACATGCAGGGGCAGGGGAGAATCTATCTCGTGCAGTGCAGTCACTTCGCCGATAGGTCTTGCCTTTCCTGCGGGTGGATTTACCGCTCTTACGACGACCAGCTCATGGCAAAGATGCAGCAGGCACGGGGTTTTGTGCCGGGCGATTTTCCCTGGCTACCCCCCATTCAACCGCCGGAAACAGCCTTTCGTAACAAGGCGAAAATGGTGGTCACCGGCACTGTCGACCATCCAGTGCTGGGTTTGACTACAGGTGATCTCACAGACTGCCCCCTCTACCCGCCTGCCCTGGCGGCCACGTTTGAGCCGATCCGCCAGTTCATCACCCGGGCCGCTATCGTCCCCTACGATCTCACGCCGGCACCTGGCCGGGTCAGCCCGCAGGCGGCGGCTGGGCGCGGCGAACTCAAATACGTCATCGTCACCCTTTCCCCCGACGACGAGTTGATGGTGCGGCTGGTTGTCCGCTCGCAAGAATCAGTGGGCAGGGTTCGTAAACATCTGCCCTGGCTGGCCTCACACCTGCCAGGCTTGGCCGTGTTCAGCATCAACATTCAGCCTGAACACAAGGCCATTCTTGAAGGTGACCGCGAGATTATTCTCACCGACCGGTCCACTTTGCCCATGCGGTTAGAGGGCGGAACCTTGCATTTGCGGCCGCAAAGTTTCTTCCAAACAAACACGATCATCGCGCAAGCCTTGTACGGGCAGGCCAGGCAGTGGATTGACGACGTAGCCCCGGCAAGCGTATGGGACTTGTATTGCGGGGTGGGTGGTTTTGCCCTGCTTGCTGCCGCCGCGCCAGGCAGGCAGGTGACAGGGGTGGAGATCAGCCGGGAGGCTATCGCCAGCGCCCAGCAGACTGTCGCTGACCTGCCGCAGCCAGGCCAGGTTACTTTTATTGCCGACGATGCGACTGCCTATGCCCTGGCTGCAAGTCCGCAGCAGGCTCCCGACCTGGTGATTGTCAATCCGCCGCGGCGTGGCATCGGGCCTCAACTGTGCGGTTGGTTAGAGCAGACGGCAACCGTCACGCATGTGCTCTATTCCAGTTGCAATGCTCAAAGCCTGGCCGCAGACCTAGCGCTGATGCCGTCGCTGCGCCCGCGCCTAGCCCGCCTGCTCGACATGTTCCCTCACACGCCCCACTACGAAACCCTCATCCTCGTGGAGCGCATGTAGGTGAAGTGAAAACTGGGTGCTGGCGTTCTTTTTGCAAACCGTTCACGAGGGGCGAGAAGAGCACCAGCACCCCAGTTCACTGAAACTTCTTTATCCGGTGTTTTGAAGGCCGGCAGCCACGCCGTTGACGGTGAGGAGCAGCAGTTGCTGCCAGGCTTCTTTGGCGGCGTCTGCGGCAGCCACTTGGGCGGCTTCCGCTGCGATGACGGCCTCTGCGTTACTGGCGTCGTCGTCGGCGTCAAAACTGTGGCTGGCAGTGCTGGCGAGTACGGGTGTCGGCTTGCGCAGGGCCCGCAGGGCGCGGACTTGCAGCAAGGACAGAGCATCAATGTAGGGGGCGCGCAGTTGGACGGCCCGGCCGAGCACCCGGCGGGCTTCCAGGGGCCATTCTTCGCCGGTGACCCGCAAAATCCAGTCGCGGGTGAGGTCGAGTTCGTCCAGCACCTGCTGGGCCAGGTCGTCACGGTCGCCTAGGGCCAGATACATTTCGGCGATGCGGCGGTCTGTTTTGGCGATGGACATTTCCACGTTGTCGATCATCGTGTTGAACAGGGGCCATTCGTGGAAGGCCTGCTGCAGCAGGGTCAGGCCGTCTTCACGGGATTCAGCGAAGGCACGCAGGGCAGAACCAAGGCCATACCAGCCGGCCAGGTTGATGCGGGCCTGGCTCCATGAGAACACCCAGGGGATTGCGCGCAGGTCGTCCAGGGAGTTGACGGACAGTCCACGCTTGGACGGGCGAGACCCTAACCCCAGCAGGCCGATCTCTTCCAGGGGTGTGACCTGCGCAAACCAGGGGGCGAACCCGTCGGATTGCACCAGGGAGTGGAAGCGGTCACGGGAGGCGGCGTCCAGCACGGAGGCCATGTCAGCGAACCGCTGCGTGGTTTCGGTGTTGTGGTGTTCAACGGACGGCGCGCCAGCCAGCAGCATGGCTGCCGCTACTTGTTCGATGTGGCGGGCAGCGATAACCGGGTCGCCGTAGCGGGCCAGAATAACTTCGCCTTGCTCGGTCAGTTTGAAGCGGCCATCGACCGAGTGGGCGGGCTGGGCCAGCAGGGCACGGTTGGCGGGGCCGCCGCCGCGGCCCAGTGAGCCGCCGCGACCGTGGAAGAGGGTGAGGGTGATGTTGTTGCGGGCCGCCCACTCGGTGATGCGGGCTTGGGCCTTGTGCAAGGCCAGGGTGGCGGCTACGGGGCCAACATCTTTGGAGGAGTCGGAGTAACCCAGCATCACTTCGACGCGGCGTTCGTTGGCTTCCAGGCGGGCTTGCACCTGCGGGAAGGTCAGCATAGCGTCGAGAATGTCGACGGCCCCTTCAAGGTCGGCGAAGGTTTCAAAGAGGGGGATAGCGTCAATGATGGGGCGTTCGTCCGGGTCGGGGAAGGCCAGTTCGCTCAGGCGGTAGACGGCTTCAAGATGTTCGGCAGCCTGCGTGAAGGACACGATGAAACGGCGGGCAGCCCGCACGCCGTAGCGGCGTTGCACTGACCCTAAAGCGCGGAAGGTGTCGAGCACTTCTACGGTGCTTTCAGACAGGCTGCGGGAGTTGACTCCCTTGTCAGCAATTTCAGCGAGAGCCTCAGCGTGAACTTGTGAATGTTGACGCATTTCCAGTTCAGCTAGGTGGAAGCCGAAGGTTTGTACCTGCCAGATGAGCCGCTGCAAGTGCCCGTAGGCGGTGCGGGGGGCTCCGGCAGCCACCAGGGAGTCTTGGACGATGCGTAGGTCTGCTTCCAGGCGTTCGGCGTTGGGGTAGGCCAGGTCGGCGTCGCGGCGGGCTGTCGCGGCAATCCGTTCGGCGATGACCAGCAGCACGGTGCGGTGGGCTTCGCGCGGGGATTCATCCAGGGCAGCCTTAGCGACGGGGGCTGACAGGCTACGCAACTTCACCCATAAGGCTTCCAGGGCTTCTGACGGGGGAGTGTCTACGTCTGAGACAGTGATTTTGCGGGCAATGTATTCGGCTTCACGGTGCAGGGCCGTCAACACATGCTGGCTGGCCATCGACGCGGCCTGGCGGGTGACTTCAGCGGTGACGAAGGGGTTTCCGTCGCGGTCTCCGCCAATCCATGAACCCAAGCGCACAAAAGGTTGGGCCAGGGGCGTGGTGTGGCCTGCCGTGTCCCCTAGCAGCCAGTCGTCTAGGCGACGGTACACGTCAGTGAAGGTGGTGAACAGGGTGGTGTCAAAAACACTGATAGCGGTTTTGACCTCGTCGATGACGGTGGGTTTTTCTACCCGCAGGGGGGCGGTACGCCACAGAATGTCGATTTCTGCCAGCAGGTGGCGTTCCAGTTCGATGCCTGCCGTGCCAGCCGGTTGGAGGGTGTCACGGTCAGAAAGCAGGTCTGAGATGCGGCGGATAGCCCGGCTGACGGCCCGGCGGCGGGCCTCTGTGGGGTGGGCGGTGAGAACGGGACGGAACTCCATCTCAGTGACGCGGAGCAAGGCTTCCTCGCGGCCTACCTCGTTGGACAGTTGCGTGAAGGCGTTGGGGATGGATTCGTCAACGACAGGGTCGGCTTCGAGTACGTCGTGGCCGGACAGGCGCAACATGCGCACGCGGTGGAACTCTTCGGCCAGGTTGGCCAGGTGGAAGTAGGCGGTGAAGGCGCGGGCTACCTGGTCGGCGCGTTCGACGGTGAAACTATCGACAAGGGCGGTGGCGGCTTCGAGGGCAGCAGTATCGTGGCTGCCGTAGGCGCGGATGGTGAGTTCGCGGAGGCGTTCAACGTCGGCGAGGAGTTCTTGGCCGCCGGATTCTTTGAGGATGACGCCGAGTAGGCGGCCCAGCAGTCGAATGTCGTCGCGCAGGGAGTCGGGCACTTCGTAGCGGGCAACAACACGCTCGACAGCCACAGG
>JAITCK010000252.1 GCA_031283115.1 Cellulomonadaceae bacterium
CTGCTGTCAGCCGTGTCGTTGACGGCGACACGATGAGCAAAGCTATCCCGGCCAGTGAGCCGATCGCCGCCAAGACGAGCAGGACGTGAACAGCCAACTCCCCCGGCATTTCCCGTGTCGCATGGGCAGCCGTCGCGTCCGCATCCATCCGCCCGATAGACAGCCAGGTGACCAGAAAATAGGCGATTGCTGCAGCCGACCAGCCAAGCAGCGGGGCATAAACGGCATTGCCGGTCAGCACGACGACAACGGCTGTAAGACAGCCTGCCGCAACGGCAACAGCCAGGCGGGTGCGCGGGTCGTGATGCCAACGAACAACCATCGACATAGGCAGGGCCGCCGCCTGCCCCAGATTGTGTACGGGAGACTCCATGCCCACAGGGTAAACCGACCCCCTAACATTGGCCGTGACCTGCTCCGCAGGGGCGGGTCACGTTTTGCCGGAAAGTGTACGACGCGGAACCCTGGGCATCTCGCTTGGGGCAGGCAGGCCGTAAGGTGGTGGCGACGGCGTGCTGGGATTCAGTAACGGCACAGCGGGGCGGGGTTCTCCTGGCCTTCACTAGACCATTCGGTCGCAAGGATCGCATAGATGTAGGTGTCAGCCCAGACGGGGTTTCCGGCCGCGTCTGTCGTGAAATAAACGTTTTTGATGAGGCAACCCTCACGGCGGAAACCTAGCCTTTCCAGAAGTTTCCAAGAAGGCTTGTTCACGGGGTTACACATTGCGACAATGCGACAATGCGACGAGCCTGCTCATGCCGAACCGACTCCATGACAAGGAATCTCACCGTTTCGGCAGCATATCCTTTCCCGTGAAAATCCGCATTGAACACATAGCCTAGTTCCCAGGTATCGAAGTCTTGCTTTGCACGATACATATTTCCTATGAGAGTTCCAGAGTCTTTTAGGCATACAGCCCAAAGTTGGGGTCTTGCGAACGATTGACCGCCTCCTGCGCGCGTTGGATGTGTGAGTCTTGCGGCGTCGCCATGTTGCCCAACCGCTATGCGATCAGAGCAATCGTGCATAACCCGCCTGTCATAATCATTCGCAGAACGGTCATTATGAAAGCATATTCCTAGAACATGCCATCTGTGGCGTAGCCTAGTTTTCCAATACCTGTTTGCGGGCAAATCTCAAGGAGGTGTAAAGCCTCGTCGTCAGATAACTCTCTGCCCTTGTCAGCAAATCCACTGAGCAACTGCGAATAGGGATTCCACGCCTCGGAAGAACCTTGTTCGAGCCAGACTTCCATGCTGGGTGGTTCGCTGATGTTATGTCCGTGAGCGACGAGGCAACTGCGCACATCAAGCATCCTCTGGTACGCAGATTTGTCCTGCGGAGCGGACCAAACTGACGGTCGCGTGACTTGCCCATCACACTCATCCACTGCCTGCTCCACCAACTGCTGTGCCCCCGCAAGCGGTTCACCACTCGCCCCGGTGGGAGTCACTGCTGCGACTGACCCACCAACCATGACGATGCCTTGGACGCCATGTTCGCTGTAGCAGGTCATCAAAGCAGACTGATACTCCTCCAGTTCTTGACGCGCCTGGGACATCCATCCCGGCTCTTCCCACTGGGTATTTTCCCCATCAGGAGTAGCAGCACAACCAAGCCCGACTGCAAGAGTGAAGAGCGCGAGAAAAGCAGCAAATGCAGGCTTGCAGCAAGGATGCAAGCCTGCGCGTTGCCGCCAACTAGCGGTTCCGTGTCGTGCAGAGGTGCAAGAAAACGGCTCAGGTTCACTCTTATTCTGAGATAAGTGGGCAACAAACACCGTTGTCATCAACTCCAGTAACAAGTTCCGAAAATCTATGATACATAATACCCATTATCGACGAGGGTGCCACCTCAAACTGCTTATCTTAAACTTGCGGTCATGTGATTTTCTCACGGTCTATCTCCTGTGTTGCTCCGATGCAGGTCAACTTGCCTGTTGCTCTACACGATACGCCTTGGTGCCTCTGACGGACTCGAACGTATTATCTGCGCCACTGGAGAGCAGAACGAGACGAGTGAGCAATTGCTGCACAGTATCGAGACGCACGGAGGATAAACTTGGGTCGACACGGATACTACTCAGGCGGTGTGACAGCGCAATGAACAGCGAAACAAGCATGTGAACACCTACAGCCTGGTGACTTTCATGTTGATGAATGCTCTGCTGAATTCATCATTAAGGCAAGACGAAGAATCCGCCATTCCCACTTTGCTGACACACTGCATTGAGTCTTGACAACTCGTCCTCTGAAATATGAATGAAGTCGGGAGAATCAGGGTCGCTAAATATTGCAACATACGGACTCCAGGCAGGCCCTTTTTGCCCTTGCTCCATCCATACTTCTGCACTAGGGGGTTCTGGAACCGCATAGCCCTCGCTAAGTAAACATTCACGGACATCTATCATTCGCTGGTAGGTTTCGCCATCAGCGGGCAGCGTCCATATTTCGGGAACAGCAACACGAGAATCACACTCTGTCATTGCTGCTTCATTCTGTTCTCTCATTCCAGGTAGTGGAGCACCATTCTCATCGACTGGCTCCTTCAATGCCACGCCACCACCGACAATCAAACCACCTTCGACACCGAACTCCGTAAGACACGACATGTACGCAGTATTATATTCTTCGATTTCTTGGCGCGCTTGAGCCATCCATCCAGGTTCGAACCATTCCACACCTGTATTGTAGGGTTGTTCCGATACACATGCAGTAAGTAACAGGAGAGCAGCCACACATGCACCAAAGAAGCGAAGCACACGCACTATTGGCTCACTCAACATCAGCGATACACCCTTCACACTTTTCTACAACGGTCTATCGCAATAGATGTTTAGGTAGCAACATCAAAGACACTTATATTCACCAGTTAGAGCACCATTACCGCTTACGCCCCAAAAACCAGGCGCACCAGCCAGGCCATAATGAGTGTATGACCCCTGATTAGGTGCAGGTATTGTCCAGTTCGCTACATTTGGTGCCTCTAAAATCATTGTAGCAGTAGGTAGTTTCACACCAATGGAAGAGATGCGTGCCCCACCACAACTAGATACAAACTGTCTGACCGGCGCCTTGACGGGTGCCGCAACTGCCGGGGCTGCTTGCCCCATAACTAGCGCTCCAACAATCAGTGGCGCGGCAAGTTTCCTTCTGGACATGGCCTTTCTCCTTCTGTGAGCCAGCGTAAACCACCATTTCAAGGCTACGCTTTGTGCCTCAGAACTTCACTGTGCACCGTGATTTGTGCCACAAATCATCTCATCCTGCAACGTTCGCCCCGGATGGAGAAGCCATGTCCACTGTGCCGTTTATGGCACGCGGAGGATGCGGAGGGGGTCGCGGTGGGCTGCGTGGGTGGCGATGGGGGTTGCTGCGAGGAGGGTGAGTCCGGCGACTCCTGTGGTGAACTGCCAACTGGGTAGTGAGGCGGTGGTGTAGTGCAGGACGATAAGTCCGGCAGTGGTGCCTAGGGTGATGCCGGTGACGTAATACCCGTTATCGGCGAGGCTGCCACCTCCCACACCCCACCCGTGCGTCTGATAAAACGAGACATTCGGGTAGTGTTTGGAAGATGATGCCGGGCTTGGTGCGCGGCGTAGGGGCTGCTGACACCTTCGACCCCTATGCCGTCGCTATACGCGACGCTCACCCCGATTTGGTCTCCGACGCCGTACACTCCAGGGCCGTGAGCACTGCGGATAGGGCACGGGAACTGGCCGAACGCCTGGGCGTGACGTTTGAGAAAGACATCAGGGATCACGAGATCGATTTTTACGATGCCTTCTCACGCTCCGGGCATAAGTTCACGCCGATTCACCGCGATGAGATGAACTTCCTGCCCGCAGCAGGAGACTTCACCTGGGAAGGACAGACCCTTGAGCTGAAATCCATCCTTGTCACAGACCCCGAGGCCAAGCATCTGTACCGGCCTATCCGCGATTCGGTGAAGAAGGGTACAGCCCAGGGAGTTGATCGAACGAAGTTCATGATCGACCTGCGCGGCCAAGACCTCACAGACGAACTACGCGAAGCGCTCGAAACGTACAACACCCTCCCGCAGAACCAGGGCGCGAAGGTGACCCGACTGTTCGTGTTCACCCAGGGCGAGGTCATCGACATCGACCTGATCTGAACAGAATAAGAACCCGGCGCCAATCCCTCTATTAGGTGGGGACGCCAGGTTCTACACGCGAGTGTAGCACGCGCTCCCCGCGCACGGCAAGACGCCACTACCCCCACATAGCGTGGGGCGCGCCCTGCACCGTCAACCCTACCCGAAGTCCCCACACCCTTGGTGCTGAGGGCTTTGTTATGCCCACCCTAGCGCTCGCTGCCGGGATGTTGTCCACCCCCTGCCGCGCCTGCCCGTGCGGCATCCCGCCCCGATACGCCCCAGGAGGCCGTACACACCATGACAGACACCCCAGCCACTGACCCGGAAGCCCCGGAATCGTTTACGCCTGAGTATGTGGCCAAACTGCGTAAGGAGTCCGCCGATTACCGGGGCAAGATGACATAACACCCTCTATCGGTGAGGCTGCCACCAGTTACCACGCAGGTCAAGGCTGAACGAACCGCCGCCGCGCGGGCAGGGCGCGTAACGGCAGCGGAGACGTCCAGCATCCTGGCCGAGATTCGCGCCGCTATCGCCGAGGCACTGGACCGAGGGCATAGCAGTTCTCAGTTGTGATTTCTACGATAGAACCCATGTGGTCGACACTGGTTCCGAATCGGCCGCCAACGTTGTTCCACGGGTGAACATCTGGGCAGTCGGCCATACAGCAACCGCATCGACCGATGTCTGCCACGAACATCTTGGGATCTGCCTCACGGCAAAGGCACTCCTGACAGCGGCATAGCATGGCAACCATCAGGCGGCGGCAAGGTCAAGTTTGCGCAGCGGAGTGACATCTACGGTCTGGCGGGCCTGCCACAGGTCGTAGTTGTCCTGCATCCTCAGCCACATCTGTGCCGAACCTCGAAGGACTCCCTCAAGGCGGACGGCCATCTCTGGGGTGACTCGTGCTTGGCCGGACAGGATGCGCGTGACTGTGGTGACAGCGACGCCAAGTGCACCGGCGAGGGTGCGCGCGGAAATATTGAACGGCTCAAGGTAAGTGGCGGCGATGAACTCGCCAGGGTGTGGCGGGTCATACTGGGGGCTGATGGGGTCGGTGTCGGGCATTAGTGGTAGTCCTCGTAGTCTAGGACGTAGACGTCACCGCCGGTGAAGTCGAACGTCATCCTCCAGTTTGCTTGTACGGTGATCGACCATCGGACCGCCTGGTCTGCAGTGAGCGGGTGCAGACGGTAGCCCGGCTGGTCGAGGTCTTCGATTGTTGATGCATCGTTGAGGGCGGCTAGTTGCATCCGCAAGCGGTTGGCGTGCTGCGGGATGATTCCAGCTTTGGAGCCGGTTTCAAAGAAGCGCCGGAGTCCCTTGTGCTGGAATGATTTGATCACACCCTAGTGTATCGTATAGCGCTACACGCTACAACTTGACAAGCGGGAATGTTGCCCCCCCGCCGACGATGCGCGCGCGGGGGGCTATGCGTCCGCCGGACATCTTGTCTGCCCCTCTGCGGGCTATGCGCGCCTGGTGTACACTGCGCTCTACAGCAGGGGACAGGGAGTGGATATGGTCGAAGAACCGATGGCGCGCCTGGCTCGCACCCAGGGCGACTACGCGCGTGACAAGCAGCGTGTCGCGGCCTCTATGAGCGCACGCGACGACGCGGCGCTTGTGGCCCATGAAGCGGGGGCGTCGTTGGCGCAAATCGCCAAAGTGACGGGAACGACCCGCTCGGGCGTCCAGGGGATTATTGAACGCGCAAAAGCTGCTCTGTCTAACACCTAGCGGGCCTTGCCGTCTAGGGGGAACGCGGCACCCGCCGATAAGCAGGTTGCGGACTGGAACATCGAAGGCGACTTTGCGCCCTTGGAGGGTGGGTGGCAGCCTCGCCGATAACGGGTATTATGTCAACCCACACTGGCGGTGACCGTATCAACGCCATGCTCAACTACGGTTACGGAATCCTGCGCGCCCACGGTGTCCGGGCCACACTCGCCGCCGGACTCGACCCCGCCCTGGGCATGTGGCACAGTCACCGCTCCAACGCCTTCAACCTGGTCGCCGACCTCATGGAACCCTTCCGACCTGCCATCGACTACGCCATCATCAACGCGCCACGCTATTCGGCGCTGAGCAAACCGGAAACGAAAAAGTATCTCGCCGCCACCTGCGCTGCCCCTTTCGGCCAGTCCCGCACCCACCTCCCAGCATCTATCGCTGCACTCGCCAGCAGGTATGCCCTATACATTGAGGGCCGCGCCAACAGTTTCGATGCGGAGTCCTGGCAACCCCCATCAAGCCCACCGACGACGACGACGGCAGCACCGGCGACACTGACGCCAACCGAACCAGCAACAGCAGATGACCATGCCTGAACGGACATCCGCCGACGGCTCTGACCGTTGGATCATCGTCAGTTTCGACCCGTCACGCCGCGACACTGCCCAACTCAAAGCCGTCGAACAGTTCCGCCACAGCCTCGACCGCCTGGGCTATACCGCCCTCCACCACTATGCGGCCGAACGGTTTGTCCCTGCCAGCGTCGGCTTCGAAGCGGAGAAAAACCGCATCTACGCCCTCGCCCCCGACAAGGCCGTCATCGTCATCATTGAACTCAGTCAGGCCGCCCGCCGCCGCTGCTTCCACGCCATCAAAACGCAACGCCAAAACCCTGCAGACCCGCCCGAACTCCTCACCATCTATACGTGAGGCAGCAACCAACGCCAACACAGCAGCCGTCGGGCGACCTTGTACGGGGCAGGTAGCGGACAAAACGGCTGCGGCGGCGGGCGTGTCGACCATACTTCTTGCTCGTGCCATGACGGCTGCGCTCCACCCCACATGAGCGCGCCTGACGGAGCTGCGGTTGATTGAGCCGAGCCCTCCACACGAACCAACAAAGGAACCCACCACTCGTGAGTAACGTCGTCGAACAAAAACTTGAACAAAAATACGGTCTACTGACCGCAGTCTGCCTGGTTGTCGGGGCGGTGATTGGTAGCGGAATCTTCTTCCTCAACGAGACGGTCTTCTCCGCCACTGGCGGGCGCCTGTACTTGGCTGTGG
Organism: Cellulomonadaceae bacterium; assembly: GCA_031283115.1. Lineage (GTDB taxonomy): Bacteria > Actinomycetota > Actinomycetes > Actinomycetales > Cellulomonadaceae > Xylanimonas. The sequence continues at coordinate 7,144 of JAITCK010000252.1, forward strand.
CAGCCTGGCTTATTGGTGGTCTCATCATGTTTGTCATGATGTACACCTGGGGTCAGTTAGCGAAAACCAAGCAGGGTATGAACGGTCTCATGGACTATTCCGACGCCCTGGTTGGCCGCACTTTCAGCTACTACCTGTCCTGGTTCTTGGGCACTATTTTGTACCCGTCTTTTGTTGCGGTGCTGGCCTGGGTGTCCGCCCGTTTTACGGCCCCCCTGCTGGGGTGGAGTCAGCCCAACACGTCGGGTGCCGTGTGGATGCTTGCGGGCGTCTACCTTATCGGCATTTACACGATGAACGTCATCTCGCCTAAGTTGGCCGGCCGGTTCCAAGTGTCCACTACCTTTATCAAGGTTGTTCCCCTGATTCTCATGGGTGTGGTCGGCATTATTGTCGGTATCGCCAACGGCACGGTCGCTGAAAATCTCGGTTATGTGCGCGCCGCCGAAGAAATCGCTGGAAACCCCCTGTACATGGCTATTCTCGCCACCGTGTTCGCTTACGCCGGTGCCGAAGAGGTGCTGATGATGAACAGCGAAATCACCAACTCTCAGCGCAACCTGCCGCGCGCCATCATTATCGGGTCACTGCTGATTATCGCCATTTACGTGATTTACACGATTGGTGTGTTTGGTTCGACGGCAGCCCACACTTTGCGCACGCCGGGCGGTATCCGGCTGGGCTTCGAGAACATGTTTGGCTCCACGTTCGGGTCAGTGCTTATCGTGTTCATTATTATTTCCTGCCTGGGAGCCATGAACTCTGCCATGATGGCTGGCTCGCGGTCCTTCTACTCGATTGCTTTGCGTGGCACCGGTCCCGCCCCCGACCATGTAAGGTCAGTGGATTCCAAAACGAACATGCCGTCCACGTCGGCCGCTATTTCCCTGATTTTTTGCGGCCTGATGATGCTGGTGATTTTCGCTAACGCCCAGGATTACCCTTACCACATTCGCTGGTTCGGTGACATTTCCATTCCCGTCACGTCCTTGACACCTATCACCCTCATGTCCTTCTACATTCCCATCTTTATTGCCGTGATGCGCAAGATGAAGGATTGGACGGTGCTCAACCGATACGTCATGCCTGGCCTGTCGATTGCTGGCGCTGGCCTGCTCATCTACATGTCCTTCAACACTAACCCGGTGGGCGCGCTCATCTACCTGGCCGGCTTCGGCGTCATCATGGGTGCGGGCGCCCTGCTCCGCCTGCCTGCGGCCCGACGCCACAAGCACGAGTTGGCTGCCTAGCCTTCTACTCCGTCGCCTGAACTTTCGGCCCCTGCCACGGTGCGTTTGCGCTGCGGCAGGGGCCGACGTTCGTACAGTGGGCTGGTGCCCACCCACCTCGACAGCCTGCACGACGACAGCCTGCCCGATGGCTGCGCCGACAGCGCTGGCCGCTTCGACGCGATCATTGTGGCTGGCGGACGCGGGTCTCGCCTGGGTGGGGTCGACAAGGCGGCCGTCGTCATCGGCGATACAACCCTGCTTGACCGGGCACTTGCTGCCGTCGCCGGAGCCGCCCAAGTTGCCGTTGTCGGGCGTGACCTGCGATGTTCTGTCAGCGAGTTTCCGTCCGATGGCGGCCCGGTTGCAGGGATTGCCGCCGGGCTGTCAGCCCTGAATCGTGACGACGCACCCGCCGTCGTCGTCCTGCTGGCCGTCGACATTCCCGACGCCGCGTCCGCCGTACCCCTGCTGTGTGAAGCATTACGGTGGGCCGACAATGACGTAGACGGCGCCTGCCTGACCCGCGACGGTCACCCGCAATGGCTGGTATCCGCCCTGCGGTGCGACCGGCTAAACCGCGCCCTCAACCGGCTGCGTGACGACGCGGGAAGCATGCGCAATCAGTCAGTTCGACGACTCGCCGGGATGCTCACCCTCCACCTCCTGCCCGATACCGCCCGCGCAAGCGAAGATGTGGACACCTGGGCCGACCATGCCCGCATCCAGGCCCGCATTGACCGTGACCGCTTCGACCGCGAAGCGGTGACGTGACGGCGTAACCTGACCGGCTGGCGAGAAACAAGTGAAGGAGGCGACGATGACGGTACCGGTGACACTCCCCTCCCCCGTCGTCGCGCCATCCCGCGCAGGCCTGACCGACCGGTTGGGCCGCACCGCCACCGACCTGCGGGTTTCCTTGACCGACCGCTGCAACCTGGCCTGCACCTACTGTATGCCTGCCGCTTTCGCCGACGCCGCTAGTGCTGCTGACTCGTTGTCTCCGCCGGTTCCGCCGCAACGGCAGACGATGACGCGGGCCGAGATTGTCCGCCTCGTCAGCATCGCCAGCCGCGACCTGGGCGTGACGGCGGTTCGGCTGACCGGCGGCGAACCCCTGTTACGCGGCGACCTACCCGACATCATCGCCGACCTAGCCCGCCTGACCCCCCGGCCAGAAATTGCCCTGACCACCAACGGTGTCGGCTTCGCCAGCCGGGCCGCCCGCTTACACGATGCCGGACTCGACCGGGTCAACATTTCCTTGGACACTCTCGACCCGCACGTTTTCTCAGCTCTGACCGGAAAAAACGCTCACGCCCGCGTGCTCGATGCCATCGAAACGTCCTTGATTGTCTTCGATACGGTCAAGGTCAACGCCGTGCTCACGCCCGTCACCCTCGACCATGCCCCCCGCCTGGTCGCCTGGTGCCTGGCCCGTAGCGTGGACATCCGCTTCATCGAACACATGCCGCTGGGCGGCGGCCCCTGGGGGGCAGACACCTTTGTCAGCGCCGCTAACCTGCACAACGTGTTGTCCCGCGATTTCGTCCTCACCCCCTGGATTGGCGACCGGGCTGGTGCCCCCGCCCAACGCTTCGACGTCTACCCCCGCGGCGGCACTGGTTCGTTTGTGGATGCGATGCCAGGTGATGCGCCCGCTAGTAGGCCTCTGGGCCGCATTGGCATCATCGCTTCTATTACGCAGCCTTTCTGCGCGGACTGTCGCCGTACCCGCCTCACCGCCGACGGCGCTGTCAGGTCTTGCCTTTTCGACGATACCGAAACCGACCTGCTCACCTCCTTGCGGTCTGGCGCCAGCGACGCTGACCTGGCCGCCCTGTGGCGTGACGCCATGTGGACTAAACGCCCCGGTCACGGCTGCGACAACGGCCCTCTCGCTAGTCTCGCCGATGCCACTGCGACCCCACTGACCCGCACCCGAACTATGTCCGCCATCGGAGGCTAACCCCGTGCCCGCAACCCCCACCACACCCGATATGCTGCCCGACAGCACCGAGGCCGCCGCCCCGATCACCGTCCAGGTTCGCGCCTTTGCTGCCGCCCGCGCAGTCCTCGGCTGGTCACAAAAAACCGTCACTGTCCCTGTCTCATCCGCGACAGTCGCCGCTGTGACCAGTCAACTCATCGCCAATGCCCCCAGCCCGCAGCAAGCGGAAACTGTCCTCAACACCTGCGCCATCCTCCTCAACGGCACCCGCGTCACCACCCCCGCAGTAGCATCCATCCCGACCGCCGCTACCCTCGATCTCCTCCCCCCTTTCGCTGGCGGCTAAACCTGCCACCATTGCCGCAGTGAAGAAACTGCACGCCCCTATGCACCACCTCGCAAGGCCATCGTCTCGACTTGTTCGATGACAAGCCGGATCGCTTCGGGCTGTTTGTCGGGCGGGTAACGGTATTTCACGAGTAGGCGTTTGACTGTCGACCGGAGTTTTGCTCGCACGTCGTCCCGCACCGACCAGTCGGTTTTCATGTCGCCGCGAACCGCAGCCAACAGTTCCCTGGCAATCTGCGCCAGCACCTCTTCGCCTTGCACCTCCAGCGCGGACTCGTTGGCGGCGATAGCGTCGTAGAAGGCCAATTCGTCGTGAGTCAGCGGCGGGATGAAGGATGCGCCGCGCCGCGCCTCGGCGGCAACATCGCGAGCGAAGGCAATCAACTCGGCGATGACCTCGGCGGATGTCAGCTGCTCGTTGGTGTACTTGTTCATGATGTCGCGGAGCCGCTGCGAGAACGCTTGGCTACGCACCAGGTTTCCGCGAGTTGCGTGGGTGCCCTCTTGCAGGAGCAGGTCGCGCAGGGCTTCGATGGCCAGGTGTGGGTTTTCCGCATCAAGGGTTTGCTGGACGAACGCTGGCCCCAGGTCAGTGAGTGACGGCTTGGGCATTCCGGCGGCAGCGTAAATGTCGATGACATCGCCTGCCTCGGTGGAGGAGGCCACCAACAGGGCTAGCAACCGTTTGACGTCGTCGGGTACGGGCGCGCCGTTGGCTTCGCGTTCGCGGGCGTCGAACTTGGCCATCCACACGCGCACTTCCTCATAGAACTGCGCGGCTCGACGTAGCTTGTCAAGGTCAGGGTGTCCGATGGCAAGCGCCCATATGCGGGCGAGTTTCCCTGACAGGTCACGGAATCTGTCGGTCAACGGCACCCAGGATTGAGCCTCATCCTCGTCTACGGGTCGCCTGTTTCCTGGCGTGTTCGGGTTGCGCAGGTAGTTGGTGAGCCCCATCGCG
>JAITCK010000127.1 GCA_031283115.1 Cellulomonadaceae bacterium
GTGCTCAAAGGCGTCAACCTGGCCGTAGAGCGCGGGTCAGTCACCGTGATTCTTGGACCGTCAGGGTCTGGCAAATCCACGCTACTGCGCTGTATCAACGAACTCGAAGATATCACCGCCGGGTCAGTTGTGGTGGGCGGAGTCCGCATGGGCTACCGCCTGGACAGCAACGGCACACTCCACCGCCTCCACCCGAAAGTTATTGCTGAACAGCGCCGCCGCATCGGCATGGTCTTCCAACGGTTCCACCTGTTCCCCCATATGACCGCCCTAGAAAACGTCATGGAGGCGCCGCTACGGGTGACCAAACTCTCCAAAGATCAGGCCCGCCAACGGGCACTGGCCCTGATGGAACGAGTGGGCTTGGCTGACCGTATCGACCACTATCCGGCCCAACTCTCCGGCGGCCAGCAGCAGCGTGTCGCCATTGCTCGCGCCCTGGCCATGGAGCCAGACCTCATGCTCTTCGATGAGCCCACATCAGCCCTAGACCCTGAACTGGTGGGCGAAGTGCTGGCCGTCATGAAAGACCTGGCATCCTCCGGCATGACCATGATTGTTGTCACCCACGAAATCGGCTTCGCCCGTGAAGTGGCCGACCATGTCGTGTTCATGGATGACGGCGTCATCGTCGAAGAAGGCCCCCCAACGGCTGTGCTCGACAACCCGCAACAGCCTCGAACCCAAGACTTCCTCGCCCACGTACTGTAAAAATAGGGCGTGCTGAACTTCGCTTCGGATAATTATTCGCCCGCTCACCCGGAGGTGTTGGCTGCCGTGACGGCGGCCAACGAGGGGGACGCTCCCGCCTATGGGGGCGACGCCTGGACGGGATGGTTTGAAGCCCGGGCAGCCGAGATTTTCGGGGAAGGAACCAAGGCTTTTCCTGTGCTCAGCGGCACGGGGGCCAACGTTCTGGCCCTGGCTGCCGTCACCCCACGCTGGGGGTCTGTCATCTGCGCCGATGTAGCCCACCTGACCGCCGACGAGGCTGCCGCGCCCGAACATGCCGGACTCAAACTTTTGACCTGCCCCACCGGCGCTGACGGCAAACTCACGCCCGACAGCCTGACCCGTTGGACAGACAACCTAGGCGACCACCATCGGGCACAGGCCGCAACCCTGTCCATCACCCAAGCCACCGAGGTAGGCACCGTCTACACGCCCGCTGAGATACAAGCCTTGACCGACACCGCCCATGCGCACGGCCTGACAGTACACATGGACGGCTCGCGCCTGGCTGGGGCTGCCGCAAGCCTCGGATTGGGCTTGCGGGGACTCACCTCGGACGTTGGCGTTGACCTGCTGTCCTTGGGGGCGGCAAAAAACGGTGGGATGCTGGGCGAAGCCGTCATCGTGCTGCCTGACGCGCCGCCAGCAGCCAGAGAAGCCGTATATCACCTGCGCAAACGCACGCTCCAGTTGGCGTCAAAACTCCGTTTCGTTTCAGCACAACTTTGCGCCATGTACGACGGCGACCTCTGGCACCGCAACGCCCAGCAGGCCAACAGCATGGCTGCACGCTTGGCAGCCGCCATCGCCAACATACCCGACATCACCCTGACCCGACCCGTCCAATCCAACGCCGTATTTGCCAGCCTGCCCCGCCCCCTAGCCGCCGCCCTCAGCCAGCAGGCCCACTTCTACCCGTGGGGGCCAGGCGACAGCCAAGACCGCGTTGAAGTGCGGTGGATGACTGCCTGGAACACCACAACAGAGCATGTAGAACGTTTTGCCGCCATCGTGAGGGACACGTCGGCCAAGTGATTTTTGTGAATCGCTCTGCACGTATTACCGTTTTCGCATGAGCGCAAACGACACCGACGTCACAGGCAGCACCACCGCATACCCGGAACAGCACACCGAAGAACACGGCGGCCCCCACACCGTCACCGTGTCCACACTTGTTACCCAGCCGCCGCAGCGGGTCTGGGCTGAAATGCTCCACCCGGGAGCCCGATGGATGCTGGGCGCCAACATCGAATCTGACTTCCAGCCCGGCTCCACCGTGACCTTCGAAGGGCACTTCTTTGGCCGCCGCTTCGAAGATCACGGCACCATTGTCGCCTTCGACCGGCCCAAACTCATGCACTTCACCCACTATTCGCCCCTTTACGGCCTGCCCGACGAACCCGTCAACTACCACGAGATCCGTATCACCCTCGAAGAAATCGAGACCGGTACCCGCATCGTCGTTGTTCAAGAAAACATCGCCACCGCTGACCGGGCTGACCGGGCGGCAGACCAGTGGAAGCACGCCCTGGCCTCCCTGGCCCACTCCGACCACAACGCCCACGCCGACATCACCCACCAGTAAAGCCCCCGCACTAGTTCCCCCCTTGGCGGCTACTCAACAATGAGTCTAAGAGCGCCGACTTATGCGACATGAGCGCGCGCGCTGGCGCTCAGGCCCACTTGTGCCGTAGCGTGCACCCCGTTGCAGTGAATGACGTTGTCCCGGGCGGTATCGCCGGGCGCCAACAGTGAAGGCAGAAGATGTGCCTGCGCCAGCGGCGGACCTTGCACAGTCGAGGCTTGACAGCAGGCACCGTGACAGTCGCGCCCCGACAGTCGGGTCGCGTCAGTGCAAGGAGAGCAGTACATGGCTACCGGAACCGTCAAGTGGTTCAACGCCGAAAAGGGCTACGGCTTCATCGCCCCTGAAGACGGCTCAGCAGACGTCTTCGCCCACTTCAGCGCCATTCAGTCGACTGGCTACAAGAGCCTTGAAGAAGGCCAGAAGGTCGAGTTTGACGTGACGCAGGGTCAGAAGGGTCTCCAAGCGGAGAACATCAAGCCCCTCTGATTCAGGCTTGCAACACCCCAGACCTGAGAGAAACCGGCTGTCCCCGTCAGGGGCGGCCGGTTTCTTGCGTCCCACCACAAGATGGTTGAGCGGCAGAGATCGAACCGGAAGGTTCGCTGAAACCACCGGAAGGGTGGGGCTTCAACCGGCCTCAGTTACTGCTGGCGGCAGGGAAGACGGCGTCAATGTCGTGGCGTCGCGTAGGCAGGGGCGCGCAGAAGCGCCGTTCAGCAAGGACAGCCAACAGACCCAACACGATCAGCACCGCCCCCATGAGCGGAACCATGCGCACACCCACGGTAGCGACAAGCAGGGCGCCCAAGCCTGAACCGCCCGCAATGCCCAGGTTGAAAATGGCCGATGACGTGGCAATGCCCATGTCGGCTGAGGTGGGGGCGTTCTGCATCACCCGGTGGGAGAAGGTAGGCGGGATAGCGGTGAAAGCGAACCCAAACAGGGCGATAGCCGCGACAGCCACCCAGCCGTGCTGACCAAAGGCCGCCAAAACAACCAGAGCCACCAGCACCAGCAGCAGGGCCACCACCAGGGACTCCCAGGCAAAACGGTCAAGGAAACGGGCAATAACGAGGGCACCCAGCAGACCCGCCACCCCTTGAATGAGCAGCAGGCCAGGAATCATGGACAGGCTAAACCCGGCTAGGTCGCGCAAGAGTTCGGTGACAAAAACGAGCAGGCCAAAAGCACCCGTGACGATGAGGGCTGTCGCAACCAGTTGGAAACTGAAGCGTTTGCGGTCAGGAAAGGGAGCCTTGGCGGCGCCCGAGGCTGACGGTTTCATCGTCGGGAAAAGAAAAACAACCAGGGCAAAAATGACGACCGACAGGCCAGCAGCCACCCAGAAGGTGACCCGCCAACTGGTGTGCTCACCCAGCCAGGTGCCAGCCGGGATGCCCAGCAGGGGGGCCAGCGAGTTGCCGATAGCCAGGCGGGCGGTGACCCGGCCACGTACTCGCGGCGGGAAGAGACCGGTGGTGCCAGGCAGCACAGCCACCCAGAAGAGGGCGTGGGCCAGGGCGGTGACCAGGCGGGCGGCCAGTAGAGACCCGTAACTGTGGGCGGCTCCACCCCACACGGTGCCAATGACAACCAGGCCGATGGTGGCGGCCAGCACCCAGCGGCGGGGAATGTTGCGGGTGACATGGGCGAGGGGAACGGTGGCAACAAGCACCACTAGGGCGTAACCGGTGACCAGCAGTCCAATAGCCGACGTGGTGGTGTTCAGGTCGGGCGCCATGAGCAGGAGCAGGCCCGACGGTAGGCCCTCAACCAGCACAAAGAGGAAAGTAGAGACAGTCATCGCCACCAGGATGACTGCGGCGCGGCGTGGTGAGACGGGCGTTGTGAAGGCGGGTTCTGCTGCGGTAGGTGCCTGGTCGGGTATTGAGGGCTGCGCTGAGATGCTGCTGCTTGCTGGGGCGCTGCTTGCTGCAGCGCTCGCGGGCGCGTCCGTGAGGACAGACGTCGACATAGATGACCTACTTTTCATAACGGTGGCTGGGTGTCCGCGCACCGATGAGCGGAAGATCGAAACGATTTTAGCGCAGCCTCAATCATGCTCATGCGAGACAATAGGCAAGTGAGTGAGCAAACATCAGCAGATTGGGTAGCCCAGCGCACTGAGGCGGCCCGCGTGCAGGCCGAACGGCTGGCAGCCCGCCAAAATGCCGAACATGAGAAAGCCGAGGCGGTGGTTGCCGAGTTCATGCCAGCAGTCCAGGCGCGCGGCCCTGCCCCGCAGCGGTTGTTCGTGCGCGGATACGGTGGTCAAGGTCAGGCCCGCACCTCCTTGCAGGGCTGGTATCTGCGCATCGACAAGACGGCCGCCATCGGCACGGATGGAAAGTTTTACGTGCTCATCGCCCCGCTCACCTGGTGGGACAGGTTGCGGGGGATTCATATTCAACCCAGCAGGCCCACCATGATTCTTGGTGAGGGCGGCAAAGATGGTGATTCCATCGACCTGCTGGTGGCCCTCGACCGTGTCATGCCCGGCTGGAAGGACTGCAGGCAAGAGGAGCCGCAGGAATAAAGGGCGTTGAGTGACATGCCACCATGCATATTGTGCCAGTAATGGATAGGTAAAAACGCCGACGAAGCCCGCGCTTCTGCGGATTTAGGTAGATTTCCACCTATGGCTGCAACAGTGCGCATCGGAATCGTCGAAGACGAAGTCCTCATGCGCGGAATGTTGGAGCAGACCCTCGCCTCCGTTGAGGGCGTCACCGTTGTTCACTCCGTGCCCGGTGTCACCGAAGCCAAACTCGTGTTTGCTCCCGGCTCAGCCGATCTAGCCCTCATTGACGTCAACCTGGCTGACGGCAACGGCGTAGCCCTAGGCGTGCAACTACAACGCCAAGACCCCAACCTCGTCATCATGCTGCTCAGCAGCGAAGATGTCATGGGGCTCTTCACCACCGTCCAAGCTGAAGCCCCCCGCCCCTGGTCCTACCTGTCCAAACGGTCGAGTTTCGCCCGCGACGTGCTCACCCGGGCCGTCGTCGCTGCAGCCAGCGGGCAGGTTGTGCTCGACCCCTACCTGGTGCAACGGTCTGTCCCGCGGGCAGGTTCCGCTATTGCCGACCTGACCACAGCCCAGTTCGGCGTACTCCGCCTCATCTCCGAAGGTTTGAGCAACCAGGCTGCCGCCGAACGCCTGGGCATCAGCCCACGGTCTGTGGAATCCCACCTCAAATCTATTTACGGACGCCTGGGCATCGACGGGGAGGATCAAAACCGCCGCGTCGCTGCTGTTCTCGCCTTCCTCAAACAAACAGGCCGGTCATGGCACAACTAGGCAAAGAAGACCTAGAGAGGCACAAGCACGGAGGGTCAGATCGACGGAACAACAGCTCCGCCTACCCCCTGATCACCGACGCCAACCGGGTAGGTGTCACCTTTGCCGCCATCAACGTTGCCCTCTATTCAGTGATCTCCCTTGCCACCTGGGCGGCCTGGGGCGGCATATATGCCGCACCCCAACTGACCGACCTGCAACTTGCCGGTGAAGCGGCAGCCATCTTGGCCATCAACCTGGTTTACGGCGTCATCGTTATTGTGGGAGTTTTTGCCTTACGTCCCATGTCTCGCCCGCAAAACCGGCGCTTCCTTCTGGTAGCCCTGGTCGCCCTAGTTGCGTCGGGCCCGCGCGTGCTCGCCCTCCTGGCCATCTACACCACGCCGCTGGGCCCCATGTTCCTGGCCGGTGAATGGGTGGCAGGTTTTGTTGGCGGATTCCTGGCCGTTTCCGCTGGCGTGCTCACCGCTGGCCTGGTTTCACGGGTTCGCCGTGAAGAACTCCAACGTCACGCGGCCGTGCGCCGGGTGGCTGAAGCGGTCGAAGAACTCCAAACCGAAGAAATGCGCATCCGCCGCATGGTGGCTGACCAACTACACGGCAACCTTCAATACCGGATGGTCACCGTTACTGCCGGGCTAGACTCTGTCGCCGCAGACTTCGACCAATCCTGTGACGCCGCAGGGAGGCAACTGGCTGACCGCCTGCGCGGCTGGGCTGAAACACTCGAAGAAATCCGTGAAAGCGAAGTGCGATCCCTCTCCCACGCCGTATTCCCGGCTGGCGTGGAAATCTCCATGATGCGGGCTGTCGAAGCCATGCTTCACCGCCTGCCACCCAACATCGCCACCTCCATCACCTTGGGTCCCAACTACAGGGCAGCCATCGCCACCATGGAACAGGGTGTGGTCCCCCTGGCCGAACGCCTCATCGGCGTCTATGCCGTAGAAGAAGCCGTGACCAACGCCCTCAAACACGGCCACGCCACCCGCATTGACGTCCACGTTGAACTGGTCGCCAACAGTGCAGGAGCCGCAGGGACTGTGGGAACTTCTACGGGCGTGGGCCCGTCCCCCTACCTGCTTGATGTCACCGTCACTAACGACGGCAATCCCCTGCCCGCCCAGATCACCCGCAGCGGCCTGCGCCGCCACGGCGAACGCCTCCAAGTCCGCGGTGGTGACCTCACCCTGGCCCCTCACCCGGACGGCGCCCAGCAGGGTGTTCAACTGCATTTCACTCTCCCCTTCACCCCCGAAGAGCCCTTGCCCGTGTTGCCTACTCCCGCTGGCGCATCGGCCAACTGACACGAATGACCCAGCGTCACCGCAGGTAGTCAGCACAGCGAAGAAGACAGTGGAGGAGTGGGCAGCCTCGCGTCTGTCACCGTTGAAAGGCGGCAGATAAGGCCCGCCGCAAATACCAGGGGTCAACTGTGGCGCACAGGCACCGCGCAGAATGCATGGACAAAATAGCGATACCAACATCCACGGTACGGATACCCAACTGGGTAGAACTGATAGGCCCAATAGTGGAACCGCAAGGAATGTCGTTGTTGGACACGAAATGCTGGAAGGGCACCCCCGCCTGACGGCAGGCCTTATGCCAGGCAGCAGACCCCACCGAATCGGTGGCATACCGCTGGTTAGCGTTGAGTTTCACGATGGGGCCACGGCCCATAAGTGGCCGCACCACCGGGTCATGCTTGTCAGGATGG
>JAITCK010000057.1 GCA_031283115.1 Cellulomonadaceae bacterium
AAAGCGTAGACGGACACGTATTTGACGCCAATCTCCACCGCCCCCGCCATCACGTCTAGCAGGGCCTGCTCCCCCGCCTTGTGCCCTTCCGTACGGGACAGGCCCCGCTCGTTAGCCCATCGTCCGTTACCGTCCATGACGATGGCGACATGCTGTGGCAGCACTGCGTCAGGAATAGCAGGCGCTACCGCCCCCGACGGATGCGGGAAGGGGGCGACGAGTGAGCGGGTCATACCGCCACCCTACCGGCGCCCATCCGGCAAGCAAGAGCGACGCCAAGCGTGCTTGTCGATGGCATCGTCGATACCGAACGCCCCTTGGATGTCTGTCGTTTATTTCAAGGCTAGACGCGCGTCCACGACGGGAAGGAGCGCGTCTACGTCGTCGAGGGTGCGCAGGGTGAAGGGGACAGGGAAGGTTCGCCCTAGCGGTTGCGCGGCCCGTATTTGGTCTGCGAGCGCCGGGGTGATGCCGGGCGCGGAAGTCACATCGTCGCGGAGCCGTTCAGCGAAATAGATGCCCCCATCGACAGCCTCGTCGGCAATGGACGCCCACAAAACAGTCCGCGACCCCTTGACCGCCTTGATGAGCCAGCCGCCGTCCCGGTAAAACCGCCACGCAGGCGTGACGCCCCGCCCGGCAAGCGCCTCCTGCAAGGCCTCCCAGGCAGGTAGGGCCACGCCCAGTGCATCCGCGACCGTCTCCGCTGTCGGCGCAACATCCGGGTGTGTGAAAGCGTTAGCCATAACCTCATCCTCCCACCCTCAACGGCGTCTTCTGCGCAATGCGCCAAGCGTTCCCTGCAACGTCGGGCATGATGTGGGGATGACCTCAGACCACTCCCCTGCCCCTGCCCTGACGCCTGTGACGGGGCGGTGTTTTGGAGATGGGGACGCCCTCTATGAGGCCTACCATGACACCGAGTGGGGGCAGCCCGTTCACGGGGAGGCTGCCCTGCTGGAACGCATCGCGCTGGAAGGCTTCCAGTCGGGCCTGTCCTGGCTGACAGTCTTGCGCAAGCGGGAAGCCTTCCGCGAGGTTTTCCACGGGTTCGACCCGGCCCGCGTGGCTGCGATGACGCCCGACGATGTTGACCGGCTCCTCACTGACGCCCGCATCATCCGCAACCGGGCAAAAATCGAGGCGACCGTCGCCAACGCCCGCGCCGTGCTGGCTTTACATGATGCTGGCGAAACCCTGGACGCCCTCTTCTGGTCCTTCGCGCCGACACCCCGTCGACCGCGCCCGACGACTTTTGCCGACATGCCGTCAACAACACCCGAATCTGTCGCCTTGGCGAAGACCCTGAAAAAGCGGGGCTTCCGTTTCTTCGGCCCCACCACCGCCTACGCCGCCATGCAGGCCTGCGGCCTCGTCAACGACCACCTCACCACCTGCCCCGTCGTCACCGGTCAACGCTGACAGCCCAGGCCCGACGCAAAGACAGCCGTCAGGCTTCTGGGGTGGTGCGGTCTACGTGTTTGAGGGAGCGGAGGGTTCGTTCCAGGTGGTATTGGGTGTAGGCGGCGATGAGGCTGGTGGCTTCGCAGCGGTGCCGGTCGGCGGAGGCGTCGGCGGTCGCCCAATCGCCGGTGAGCAGGGCTGCCAGCAGGGTAAAAGTTTCTGGTGCGGGCGATGGAGATCCGGGCGGGCGGCAGGCGGCGCAGACGGCCCCGCCGGTTGCCACCGAGAAGGCCTGATGGGGGCCGGGGGCCGCGCAGCGGGCGCACTCGGTGATAGACACTGCCCACCCGGCGACAGCGAAGGCGCGGACCAGGTAGGCGTCAAGGGTCAGTCCCGGCGCATGGTCACCTTGGGCTAGAGACCGTAACCCGCCTGCCAGCAGCCAATACTGTTGCAGGGCGGGCTCGTCGTCTTGGGTGAGCCGGTCGGCCACCTCACACATGGCGGTGGCCGCCGTGTAGCGGGCGTAGTCGTCGCAGATGGCCCGCGCATAAGGGCCAACCGTTTCTACCTGCGTCACCGTGTCAAGGTTTCGCCCCTCATAACATTGCAGGTCAACCGACATGAAGGGTTCTAGTCGTGCTCCAAATCGGGATGACGTGCGCCGCACCCCTTTAGCGACAACCCGTTTTTTCCCCCGTGACCGCGTCAGCACGGTGACAATCCGGTCCGCCTCACCCAACTTGTGGGTGCGCAACACAAGGGCGTCGTCACGGTAGGTGGGCATGGTTCTTACTATGCCGGATGGGACAGATTCTGCTGCCAAAGGCGTCATATGTTGTTTTGCATGTCGCCAGGTATCCCATACTTGACGGTTGGTTTGTCGAATCTGATTCCCCCACTCTTGGAGATTTCCTTGACCAGCGCCACCACCACCCATGACGCATCGTCCGCCGCGACGGCATCCCCCATCGACGAGGATTACCCCCTCACCCCGGTTCCGATGGCTCGTCGTAAACCCTTCCGCGAGACGCTTGTGGTCATTGCCGGCTTCTTGTTCTTCACTCCGACAATGCTGGCTGGCGGTCAGGTGTCCGCCGAGTTCGCCTTCCACAACTACCTGCTGTGGGCGCTCATCTCAGCCGTTATTCTCGCCGCCTATGTCGGTTTGATCGGTGTGCTCAGTTCACGCACCGGCCTGTCGACGGTGCTGCTGGCCCGTGCGACCTTTGGGCGTATCGGCGGTAAATGGGCGTCGCTGGTTCTTGGCGGCACACAGATCGGCTGGTATGCCGTGACCGTGTGGGCGCTGGCTGACCTGACCAGCCGGGCTTTGGGCTGGTCAGCGCTGTGGCCCA
>JAITCK010000067.1 GCA_031283115.1 Cellulomonadaceae bacterium
AACCCGACCCCCGCCCTCACGTCACAGGAGCCACACGCCATGACCGCCACCCACGAACAGATTGACGCGATCATCCGTCTGGCCCTCGCTGAGGATGCCCCCTGGGGTGACCTCACCTGCGAAGCCTTCGTTCCTGTTGACGCCCAGGCCACCGCCCAGATGGTGGCCCGCGAGCCGGGAGTCCTGTCCGGCATTGACGTCTTTGGGCGTGTCTTCGCCCTCGTCAACGGTGATGATGCTGGCGGCCCGCTGGCTCCCGTCACCTTCACCGCCCACCTGCACAACGGCGCCCGCTTCGAAGCCGGGCAAGCCTTAGCGACAGTCACCGGACCAGCCCACACGGTGCTGCGCGGCGAACGTATCGCCCTCAACCTCACCCAACGCATGTGCGGCGTCGCCACCATGACAGCCACCTATGCCGCAGCCATCGCCGGGGCTGTGTCCGCCAAGGGCGCGCCCGTCCGTATCGTCGACACCCGGAAAACGACACCCGGCCTGCGGGCTCTCGAAAAGCAGGCCGTGCGCGATGGTGGCGGCCACAACCACCGCTACTCCCTGTCAGACGCCGTCATGGCTAAAGACAACCATCTGGCCGTGCTGGTTCAGCAGGGCATGACTGTCGGCGACGCTATCCGCGCCGCCCGCGCCCGACTCCCCCACACCACCAGCATTGAGGTAGAGGTCGACCGTCTCGACCAGATCGAAGAGGTGGTAGCGGCTGGCGTAGACACCATCATGCTCGACAACTTCACCCCCGACCAGTTGCGGGAGGGCGTCGCCCTGGTGGCTGGGAGGGCTTGGATTGAAGCCAGCGGCGGCATCACCTTGGCCACCATCGCCGATGTCGCCCAAACGGGCATCGACATCATCTCTGTGGGCGCGTTGACACATTCGGTTCGCAACCTCGACCTCGGCCTTGACATCAACGTCACCACGTAGGTGGTTGAGCCAAGTGTAAAGCGCCCGCCCGGCGAAAGTAGAAACCACCGGGACCGGCCCTGACCTACCCGCCCGTCAACACCAGGTTGTCGCGGTGGATGACGGCCCGGTCGTAGCCTTCCCCAAAGTGGTTGCGGAGCCAGTCGGTGTGACGGCCTAGCAGTTTGGGCAGGTCAGCACTGTCGAAGGCGACTAGGCCACGGGCGATGACAGCACCGTCAGTGGACACAAGTTCGACGGGATCGCCTGCATCAAAGTCGCCGTCAACAGCGGTAATGCCTGCGGGCAGCAGTGAGGCGTGGCCATCACAGATGGCGTGAACGGCTCCGTCGTCAAGGATCAGCCTGCCTCGCACCTGGGCCGAATGTTCCAGCCAGGCCAGACGCGGCGACACCCGCGCCGCCGTCGCCGCGAAAAAGGTGCCCACGTCGTCGCCGTCCAAGGCGGCAGCAATGTTGCTGGCGGCAGTGAGGACGACAGGAATACCCGAGCCGGTAGCAATGCGAACCGACTCAATTTTGGTCACCATGCCGCCCGTGCCGACAGTGGATCCGTGAGCAGAAATGGGCACGTCGGCCACATCGGCCAGGTCGCCCACGTAGGCAATACGTTGAGCGTCGGGCTGGCGGGGCGACTTGTCGTGCAGGCCGTCCACATCGGTGAGGAGAACCAGGGCTTCCGCGCCCACCAGGTGGGAAACCAGGGCGGCCAGGCGGTCGTTGTCGCCGAACTTGAGTTCGGCGGTGGTCACGGCGTCGTTTTCGTTAACGATGGGGATGACGCCCAGGTCAAGCAGGCGGGTGAGGGCTCGTTGGGCGTTTTTGTAGCGGCGGCGGCGCACCGTGTCTTCGGCAGTGAGCAGCACTTGGCCAACACGGATGGTGTGGGAGGCGAAGGCTTCCGCATAGCGGCCAACAAGAATCCCCTGCCCTACCGAGGCGGCAGCCTGGGCGGTCGCAATATCGGACGGGCGGGCTGTCAAGCCCAACGGCCCCAACCCGGCCGCGACCGCACCCGAGGTGACCAGCACGATTTGCGTGTCGCGCCCATGCCGGGCCGCCAGCACGTCGACGAGTCCGCGCAGGGCAGCCAGGTCGAGCAGGCCGTTGTCACCGGTCAAGGACGACGACCCGATTTTGACGACCACCCGCCGCGCCAACGGCAGCACCGACCGAGTTCTTGAAAAAGCCACGGCGCTATCTTGCCCGATGCGGACGGAAAATCTCAGCCTTTGCTTCAGTCTTTGCTGGGGTCGGCCCAGATGCCTTGTTCGCGGTCGGTCCACAGTTCGCGGCGGGCTTCAGCTTTGGCGTCCATGCGTTCGGTGTATTCGACGCGCTTTTCGGCGCGGGTTTTGCGGTTTCGATCTTCGAAGCGCAGATCTGTGCCGCGTTGGCCCAGCAGTTCAGGGCCGGTGGTCAGGGTGGGTTCCCAGTCGAAGACGACGGCGCTGCGGTCATCGCCGATACGCACCTCGTCCCCGGCGACGGCTCCGGCCTTGAAGAGTTCGTCTTCGACACCCAGTTTGGCGAGGCGGTCGGCCAGGTAGCCGACGGCTTCGTCGTTGTTGAAGTCGGTTTGTTTGACCCAACGTTCCGGTTTGACGCCGCGCACCTCGAAGAAGACACCTTCGCCGTCTTTGCGCTGGGTGACGGTGAAGCCGGACTCGTTGACGGCGCGGGGCCGGATGACGATGGGGGCGGGTTCCAGGGCGGGGGCGTGCTCGCGGGCCTGGGTGACCACTTCGGCTAGGGCGAAGGTGAGCGGGCGCAGGCCCTCGTGGCTGGCCGTGGAAATCTCGAAAACCTGCAGGCCTCTTCCTTCCAGGTCGGCTTTGACAAAGTCGGCCAGTTCGCGGGCTTCGGGCACGTCAATCTTGTTGAGGACAACAATGCGGGGCCGGTCCATGAGCGGCAGGCCGCCCGTGGTGGAGATGGATCCGAAATCGTCGGCGTAGAGACCCAATTCTGTTTCGATGGTGTCCAAGTCGCTGATGGGGTCGCGGCCCGGTTCCAGGGTGGCGCAGTCGAGCACATGGACGATAACGGCAGTGCGTTCAATGTGGCGAAGGAACTCCAAGCCCAGGCCCTTGCCTTGGGAGGCGCCGGGGATGAGACCGGGCACGTCGGCCACCGTGTAGCGGATCTCCCCAGCCTGAACCACGCCCAGATTGGGGATGAGGGTGGTAAAAGGGTAGTCGGCGATTTTGGGGCGGGCGGCAGAGATGGCAGCGATGAGGGAGGATTTCCCAGCAGACGGGTAGCCCACTAGAGCCACATCGGCGCTGGTTTTCAGTTCGAGAACCACGTCCGCTCCCCCACCCGGTCCACCGCGCAGGGCAACGCCGGGGGCTGTACGT
>JAITCK010000089.1 GCA_031283115.1 Cellulomonadaceae bacterium
GCGGGGTCAATCAAGAATCCTGCATCGTCGGCGATCATCCCCCCACAAGCCTGCCAAAGCGCCCGAACAACGCTGACAACCACACTGGCCGCCGTCCGTCGTGCCGCCTGGAAAGCCGGGCCTGCATGGTCAACCTGGCCTGCATATTCTGACGGCGCATCCCATCGCACCCGGTAGGCGATACAGCCGTCGGCAGCCCAATCAAGGCCACGCACCGGCAACGGCAAAACAGCAGATTCCTCGCTGCCCACCTCGACAGACAGCCAACCAGGGACCCGCCCATCCTGCGCAACCAGGCCATACCCGTCAAGCGTCACCGGCTCCGCCAAAGCCTCCGCATCAAAAGCAGCGGAAGCCTGCTGGATAAAAGCGACCTGCTCCGGCGTCAGTTCACCCGTCGCATCCGGCAGCACGCTCCCGCCTACCATCGTCGGTGCAGCATCCGTAATCATGCCGGGCATGGTTGCTACGACGCCTGACTGCGTTGAAGCGTTACCGGGCACGGGAACGTCATCAAGGGCAGGAGGTGCAGGCTGCGCAGCCGTTGTCGTCAACAGACGAGCAGACGACTCCACCCCATGAACCACATGCTCGCAAGCAGCCGGGTCAAGCCACACCGGAGAAAACACGGTCAACGCACCATCAGCACCCGCATCAGGAACAATCGTCAACGCTGAAGCAACCAGCGACGACACCCCACCGCCAGACCCACCCTCAACAACATCAACGGCAACAGTTCCGCGCAGACGACGCGCCACATCAACACACCAAGCAACAACACGATCCTCCTCCCGCGCAGGCAAACCGCCCGGAAAAGCCTGCGCCACACCATCCGGGTCAACCACACCATCATGCGGATGTGCCTCCCACCGCTCCCGAGGCACAACAACAGCAAAAGCCAGATCAGAACCCGACGGCGCCACAAAAGGCCCCAACACCCGCGAATGACGACTCAACCGCAAAACCCCCACCTCACCCACACCAGCACGAGAAACATCCCCAGCCCGCACAGCAGACACCGGAGCCAACTCCCAACGGGCTGCAGCAAACCGCGCCGACGCAAGAATCTCCACCTCATCCGGCGACACATCAGCCGGAACCACCACCACATGCACCGTCTCATGGCCACGCAACTCATCAACCAAAACAGCCACCGACAACACCGGCAACCCCGCCTCAACCACCGCCCTCACCTGCGCACGCGACGGCAAAGACCGCTGACGAGACACCCCCTCATGCACGGCAGCGACATACCGAGGAACACCCGGCCACAAACCCTGCGACACCCCACTCACATCCACAAGCCCACAACCCCCACCACAGCAAACCCGACACAAAACGACACAACACAACGCCACAAACCACGCCCAGCACCACAACAAGAAGACAAACAGATCACCACGAGACACACGCTATCGGCAAAAACCCCCAACATGCCTATGATTCAACCGCGTTGCCGCCCCACCCGAAAATCCCGGCAAGACGACAACGCCGCGCGAGTGTAGTTCAATGGTAGAACTGCAGCTGCCCAAGCTGATAGCGCGGGTTCGATTCCCGTCACTCGCTCTTTTGTGCGGCTAAGCCACCCAAAAAGTGACGGGAATAATATTTTTGGCTCGCCCTTCGGGCGATGCAAGCGTCACTCGCTCCTTTTGTGCGGCAAAGCCGCGCCTTCTTCCCCTAGTTGTTGACGACGTTTTCCAAGGGTTCAGCGGCGAGCAGGTGCTCAATCTGACGGCGCACCAAGGCTGCCGTGCGCGGATACACAGAATCCGTGCGGCCACCCAAATGGGCTGTGATGAGGGTGTTCGCTGTAGTCCACAGGGGGTGGTCTTCCGGCAGAGGCTCCGGGTCAGTCACATCAAGAGCAACCCGCAGACGGCCAGCCGCAACCTCCGCCACCAACGCATCCGTATCCACAACAGGGCCACGCGCCACATTGACCAGCAGGGCACCATCCGGCATAGCCGCAAGCGCCGCCGCATCCATAAGATGCCTAGTAGACGCATCAGAAGGCACCGTAAGAATAGTGATGTCATGGCAGGCCAACAGGTCAAGCAGGCTGCCAATCGCCTGAACATCAACATCATCACCCACGCCACCAGCCCTGGCAGGATCTTCGTTGTCGACGACGGTGCGGGCCGTGCGACCCACCATCGTCACCTCCACCTCGAAAGGCAGCAGGCGCCTACGCACAGCCAAAGCCACCGACCCGGCCCCCACCACCAGCACGCGGCGCCCCGCCAAAGCCGGAACATCGAAAGGCAGCCAGGTGGACTGCCGCTGCGCATCCCACGACTCAGCCAAACCGCGTTGAGAAGCCAACGTGAGGGCCAACGCCAACTCTGACGTGGCCGCCGAATGAATACCCCGCCCATTACACAAGATGACGCCAGGCGGCGTATAAGGCAGGGCATGTTCGAAGCCTGCCGAAGGGATCTGCAACACCCGCAGGTTGGGGAGATTGGCGATGCGCTGCCACTTGTCGGCCCCGCTGAAATAGTGGCCAATACACACCATATCCACGCGGTCTGCCACATCATCAGGCAGGTCAGTGGTCAAATCCCAGAGGATCACCTCAACACGATCCGAACCAGGCCGGGCCGCCATATCGGCCAGCCGTCCATAAAGGTCTTCATCCGCCACAGTCACCGTCAGCATGGGAACTATTGTGCCAGCCTTATGGCTCAGGGTGACGGGCGTCGTACCGCCAGAAGCGGGGAGTGCGCCAAGCCAGCAGCCAGACCGCTACCAAGCAGGTCAAGCCGCCTGCGACAGCCGCCCAGCCTTCAGTGAACCAGTGGGCTTGCGCCCCCAACCACAAGTCGCCTAGGCGCGGGCCGCCCGCCACCACCACAATGAACACGCCTTGGAGGCGGCCCCGCATGTGATCGGGGGCGGCCGTCTGCAAGATGGACTGGCGGAATACCGAACTCACGGCATCCGACCCGCCCGCCACCAGCAACGTCAGGCAGGCGACTGCCAAGGCAGCCCACAGCACGCCTGATGGTGTTCCCCGGCCTGTACCCACCAGCACTAGGCCGAAGGCCGCGATGGACAGCGACCAGGCTGTCACCGCATAAATGACTGCCCGTCCCTGTCGATGCACTAGCCCCAAGGGTCCGCTGAAGAGTGTGGCGAGGATGCCGCCCACGGCGAAGGCTGCCGACAGCACCCCGGTTGTGGTGTCGCCGCCACCCAAATATATGACTCCTGCGGCAGGCCAGAGAACACGGGGGAAACTCAGCACCATGGCGCAAAGGTCGGCGACAAAAGATGCGCGCAGGTTAGGCCGGGTTGCCAAATACCGCAGACCGTCCACCACGGAGGCAAAACCTGACATTCGTTGCGGCGCTTGCGGTGCACCAGCAGGGGTTCCGACGGCGGCCTGCGCGACCGCCTCATCAGTATCAGCAGGGTGCAGGGGCGGTATCGCTGGCAGCCGCCAGACGGCCCACAAGGCGGCGGTGAAGAAAATGGCGTCGATGGTGTAGGCCCACTGGTAGCCCCCGGCAGCCACCAGGGCTGCCCCCACCAGCGGCCCACCGGTGAGCGCAATATTGGTGGTGAGGGTTTGTAGGGCGTTGGCGGCAGGCATGAGGTCGGCGGGCAGCAGGCGGGGGATGATGGCCGACCGGGCCGGATTGTTGACCGCGTAGGCGGCAGATTGGGCTGCAACCAGCCAGTAGAGCAGGTGGACGTTTTCTAGGTTGAACCAGGCCTGTAAGGCAATAAGTACGGTGATGATCCACAGGGCACCCGATGCGATCAGTGAGATGCGGCGGCGGTCATGCCGGTCAACGAGGGCGCCACCGTAGAGACCCAACGCTACCAGCGGCACCAGCGCAAAGAGGCCTAATGTGCCGACGGCCAGGGTCGAGCCGGTCAGCGCAAAGATTTGCAGGCCCACGGCAACAACAGTCAGTTGTGCGCCAATGTTGGAGATGCCTAAGCCCCACCAGAGCCGCCGGTATTCCGGTGAGACGCGCAAGGGCGTCATGTCGGCAAGCAGGCGGGGCACGAGTTGATCGTATATCCACACCTTATCCACAGACTGATTGGCGTCGCCCCCATGTCATGAACAAGCCTGTGGAAACGCTATGTGGATAGTGGCCTGTTAGCGCTTTTCCAGGGAGGCCACCACCTGAAAGTCAGGTAATAAAGGTCACAGTTGCGTTGCGAAACTAATGCTCACAGGGCGAGTGGGATCTTTTCGCAGGTCATGCCTGTGATGCCAGTCACCATCCACAATATCCACATTCACATGTGGACAAACCTTGTGGATAACTTGTCATGTGACGCTGCCAGCGGCCTGTTCACTGTCCGCACCATCCTCAATCCACAGGCTGGCAGCCTGCGCCCTCACCTCTTTAGGTGTCATTCCTGTTTCTGCGTAAATAGCCCGACGGAAGCCCACACTGGACCCGTACCCGCACATGATCGCTACGTCCTCGATGCTTTTACCGGCGAAAACGGGATCGCGTAGTCGGTCCAGAGCCCCGCTAAGCCGGGCAGAAGAAATCCACTCCCCCAGGCTGCGATCTTCATGCTCGAAGAGGCGGTGCAGTTTCCGTTTAGACATGCCAAAGGCTTTAGCCACCGTTGTGGGTGTGAGGTTTTGTTCATCCCGATGCTTGGTCACGTAGTCGATGATGCGGTTGCGTTCCCCGTGAATAGAGCCGTCATCGGCGCGAGTCTCCACCGGGCAGGTCGCCGCCGCTACCACCAGTTGTTCCACGGTGCGAATGTAGTCGGTGAGGTCGTCCGTCGGCGAAAAAGGATGTTTGAGCAGTTCACGCAAGGCCGCGCCGGTAGCCGATGGCAGTACGGCGTCAGATTCCCAGGCGATGATGCCGGTGTTGTCGAAAAGCCCATCAAGCGGGGTGCGGTCGACAGCAATATCAACCTCAATAATGAGTGCGCCAGGCGTCTCAATAGTCAAAGGCCGCCATCCGACACAGAGGGCCGCCCCGCGCGGACCCAACGTGTGATGCGAGGTGGGGCAAGAAAAGGTCACTTCCCCTTCAATGACAACGGAGTAGCGGGCAGTCTTCCACGGGTGACCGAAGTTTTCGGGGGGTAGATGAACGGTTTGGGGCGGCGACTTATGCAAGGAAACGTAATACGGCCCGAACCGTGTAGTGCGTCTGGGATCCACTGCCTACCTCAACCTAACTACCTGCTGGCCTGTTGGCTCACAGCGTGATGATGGGCAGGCACAAGACGATGGCAAGTAGCGCCCCGATCAGGAAATCGCGTCGAAGAATGTGACCCATAGCACTGATTTGTACCATCTCTGGCTCTGCCCCACCTGCCACCAATGCCGGTATTGCACGATGGGAGCGAAGAAAATATGGCTTCGTCACCACATTGTGACCTTCCCGGGAACAGTGCCCGTACACTACCCAGCCGCTGCCCCCGGTAGCGGCGCGCCCGCAGGTGAGGCAGAATCACATCATTATGACGTCTACCGGGACTCTGCACGTTGACGCGCGCGATGACGCCGTCCGTCACATCACTGCCGGAAACAGCGTCGACCTGCAAGGGCTGCCCGGCGCTGGCTGTTCCCTGCTCGCCCGCGCCATAGCCGACGAGTTAGAAGACGCAGGCTGGCAGGTAGTTCGCGTCTACGGTGTGTCTGCCCTGCGAGAACGCCCCCTCGAAGTGCTGTCCATTGCTGGCCTCGTCGCCAGGCAAGGCACACCCCAAGGGCCAGCCACGGCAGTCAGCGCGGCCGTGCAAGGCATCCTAGCCGCCGTGCGTGGCGGCTCCACCGTCATGGTGATCGACAACGTCGCCTACCTTGACGAGATCAGCGCTGGAGCCATCACCGCAGCCCACTCCCAATATCCCTTCCCCGTACTGACCACCACCCACCCCCGACCCCGCCCGGCCCGGCCCGAATCGCTCATCACTGCAGCCGTACAGCCAGGCGTCACCATGCAGATCCCACCACTAGGCTATGTGGACACACAAACCCTGCTGGTAGAAACCTTGGGCGGCCCCGTCGAATCAAGTGCAGTAGGCCGTATTTTTGATGCGTCAGGCGGCCTACCGTCCATGACCCTGTCCCTGCTAGATATCGCCCGCAACCACGGCACCCTCAAACTCGTCGACGGCCTGTGGCAGGCCGGACCAGACTTGTGGACGCCCGAAATGACCCGCGCCGTCGAACCCCTACTCCACCCCCTATCGCCGGGTGCCATTGACGCCCTGCAAGCCTTAGCGCTGGCAGGAACCATCGATGTAAGCACTGCCCGCCGCCTCATGAGTTGGGACGTGCTTGAAGAACT
The DNA here is from genome assembly GCA_031283115.1 of Cellulomonadaceae bacterium. Classification (GTDB taxonomy): domain Bacteria; phylum Actinomycetota; class Actinomycetes; order Actinomycetales; family Cellulomonadaceae; genus Xylanimonas. The sequence goes on from JAITCK010000089.1 coordinate 6,294, forward strand.
TGACGGCTACAAACTGCTACGTTTCGTCCCCCGCGGCGACGACATGCTCGTGGGTGTATTCCCGCTGGCTATCATCGAGTTTTTCCGCCACCACGGTGTGGGCGCCCGCCACCTGCGTGTCGATGAGGCCGTCACGGAAGCCCTAGGCGGCACACATATTCACCGACACATCAGCACAGTTACCCCCTGGTCGCTTGACTTGGTGGGCACACCAGACATCGCCATTCCGCCTCGGATTGGCGCCACAACATCCACCGGGTCTGACGCCGACGTCATCGTCAACAGGCTGCTCGTTGAACACTGGCATCGAGAACTACTACTGCGGCGCACCGAATGGGACCACACACCCACCCCGCGCACGGCAGCCATCCTGCTGCGCACCCTACTCATCACCGGCGCCGACCCAGAAGCCGTCCTCCAAGTACGCGAATCCACGCCCCGCATCGGCGACTCCCGCGACCTGGCCGCCT
>JAITCK010000179.1 GCA_031283115.1 Cellulomonadaceae bacterium
CACAGCGGCCCTTCGCCTGGCCGGGCAGCGGGCTTTAGCGCAGGTGGAGGCCGTGTGCGGGCCAGTCGATGTGGTGATTCTTGACGGGAAGCATGACTGGTTGACGCCGCCTGTCGACGATTTGCTTGCAGATGTTCTTCCTTCTCCTGCAGATGATGCTGGTTCTGCTGGTGGCCGTGACGCCAGACCTGCTGACGGTGCTGCTGGGCCAGACGCCAGACCTGCTGGGCCATCCGCCGTTGTCATGCGGGTCAAAGCTGACCAGACCTGTGCGTCTGTGGCGGCAGCCAGCGTGCTGGCCAAGGTAGACCGTGACCAGCTGATGACTGACCTGGCTGCTCAGCATCCGCAGTACGGCTGGGAGGGCAACAAGGGGTACGGGGCGGCCACCCATGTTGCCGCCATCCGCGACCACGGCCTGACCGATCAGCATCGGCAATCGTGGACGATAAAGGGCGTGTAGACGGGCGTGGCAGCGGCAGGGGGCGACGCTAGGCTGCCATGATGTGCAGGTGAGTGCTTCAGACCTCGAAGACTATGAAACAGAGATGGAACTCGCCCTCTACCGCGAGTACCGGGACGTAGTCAACCTGTTCAGTTACATCGTGGAAACGGAGCGCCGCTTCTACCTGGCTAACTCCGTGGACTTACAGGTGCGTTCGGCTGCCGGGGAAGTCTATTTCGAGTTGACCCTGCATGACGCCTGGGTCTGGGACGTTTACCGCAGCGCCCGCTTCGTCAAGTCCGTGCGGGTGGTCACTTTCAAAGATGTCAACGTCGAGGAACTAGCCAAGGCTGATTTGGCGATCTGAGGGCCCTGTGTCGCTGTGACGTAGGTCGCTGTCCTGAAAATGCCCTCCTCTGGCGGGGGGGGGCGGGGTGCTTTAGTGTCGTGACTGTCAACCGTTAGGGATGGACGCATTGGTGTGTCCAAGAAGGGACGGCAGGTCATGGGACTACTTGAGGGTAAAAACGTGTTGGTCACGGGTGTTCGTGACGAATCTTCCATCGCATTTCAGGTGGCGCGAGTCGCCCAACAAGAGGGCGCGCGCGTGGTGCTCAGCTCCATCGCCCGCGCCATGGAACTGACGCAGGCGGCGGCAGCGCAACTGCCCCAGCCTGCATCCGTCATCGAACTGGACGTCACCAACGACGACGACCTGGTCGCCCTGCCTGACCGTCTGGCCGCTGAAGGCTTCACCCACCTGGACGGCCTGGTTCACTCCATCGCCTTCGCACACCGCACCATCATGGGTGGGTCCATGCTGGAAGGTGAATGGGACAAGGTGGCCCAATGCTTCCACACGTCGGCCTACTCCTATAAGGCTCTGGTGGCGGCAGCCAAACCGCTGATGGGGCCGGGGGGCGCCATGGTGGGCCTCACCTACGATTCCCGTTTCGCCTGGCCAGGCTACAACTGGATGGGTGTCGCCAAGTCGGCCCTAGAGGGCGTCAACCGCTACCTGTCCCGCGACCTGGGACCTGACGGCATCCGCTGCAACCTGGTGTCTGCTGGCTCTGTTATCACCCCGGCTGCGATGGGCGTGCCCGGTTTTGACGAGCAGATGCGGGTTCTAGAAGAGAAATTGGCCAACGGCCAGGGTGCTGGCAAGGCCTCCCTGCTCTGGGATCCCCGCACGGCCGAACCTGTGGCCCGTGGCGTGGTTGCCCTGCTCAGCGACTGGTTCCCCATGACCACGGGCGACATCGTCTACGTCGACGGTGGCGCGCACGCAGTCAACGAAGAATAACCAGCGAATAACCAGCCAACTTGTCCTTGGCTGTGAGTGATGTTTTCTCCCGTCATACCGCCGCACCGATGAAGGGGTCGGCACAAGCAAAGGAGTATGCAACATGGCATCCGCCGCTAAAGAAGTGAACTTTTCTGATTTGGGTTCCGCCCGCCGATGGGCCTTGCTGGTCATGGTGTCGGCCGGTTCATCCATCGTCTACTACATTCCTTATCTCAGGTGGGTTTTCCCCGACCAGATGATGGAAGCGCTGAACATTACGAACGCGCAAATCGGTGGACTCATGTCCGCTTACGCCCTCACGGCCATGATCTGCTACCTGCCTGCCGGTATTTTGGCAGACAAGGTTCGCATGAAGACTCTCAGTTGGGCCGGGTACCTTTCGACGGCCGCCCTCATCTTCCTTTATGCGACCCTGCCATCTTCTTACGGTGTGCTTTTGCTTATTATGATTGGCCTGGGAATCACCACCATTCTTATCTGGTGGGGCACCCGCTACAAGATTGTCCGTCTCCTATTCGCGGAGGACGAATACCCCAGCCGTATCGGATGGTCTTACGCCTTCTACGGCCTGGCCGGTCTGCTGGTCGGTAACGTTATTGCCCAGATTATTCAGCACAACGTTGACGACCCTGCCGCCTTCCTTCGCGTCCTCTTCATCACTATCGGCGTCATCATCGCCGTCATGGGTGTTTTGGCTCTCCTGTTTGTCCCCTTCTTCGACAACGAGATTGACCCCAACGCCAAGAAGTTGTCCCTGGACGAGTTCATTCAGGCCATCAAGAACCCGGCTGTCATTTTTGCCGCCCTGACCATGTTCTTCGTCTACTTCGTGTACACCTCTATCACCTACACCACCCAGTGGCTGGGCGTTGTGGGCGTAGGCGCAGCTGTGATGACCAACATCGCCAACATCCGCTCTTATGGCGTCGGCATCGTGGCTGGCCCTGCTACCGGATCCATCACCAAGAAGATTGGCTCCACGTCCAAGGTGATTATCGGCGCCTTTATCCTAGCCATTTTGGTGCTGGTCGCCTTCATCATCCTGCCCAACAACCCGGCCTTGGCCGTTGTGCTCACCGTGCTGCTGGGCTTCATCGTTGTCGGTACCTTCAACGTGACCTCCGGCCAGTTGAGCGAGGCCCGCGTCCCGGCCTCCATCTTTGGTGCAGCCACCGGCATCCTGTCCCTCATCGGATTCCTGCCCGACACCTTCCGCGACATCTGGTTTGGCAACCTGCTTGACGGCAGCACCAACCCTGAAGGTGAAATCGACCCGGCTGTCTTCGACAAGATTTGGATCATCGTCATCGCCGCCGCCGTCCTGGCTATTGTGTGCGCCCTGGCAGTGCTCCGTATCGCCAAGAAGCACGATGTGGCCGAAGCCGCTGCAGCAGCAGCCGAACCTGTCGCCGCAGTGTCCGCTGAAGCCGCTGCAGCAGCCGACGGCATTGAGGACGCAGCCGACCAGGCTACCGACCTCACGGGCCAGTAATGGCTGACTCTGCCTGGCCTTACGCCGACGACGCGACGCCGGTCCTTGACCGCCTGACAGCACAAATGCAGGCCATCAGGGACCGGCAGATCGCCGTGGCTGCCGACGCCCCCACCCGCGCCCTCGACGATTGGGAGGGGATGCGGGAGGACTACCGGATCGAACGCGCCTACTGGAACGATGGCGGCCCGGACATGGCCTCCGTCGACGCAGACGTCATCGCTACTGAGGCCGGTACCGTTCCCGTCCGGTATTACCGTCCGACGACGGCGCCCACTGCCGTTGACGGCGCCGGGATGGCGGAGGAGGGTGCTGGCCTGCCGCCCGTCATCGTCTATACGCATGGCGGCGGCTGGATTATCGGCGACCTGGACACCCACGACCGCATCATGCGGAACCTGGCCCATCACACGGGGGCTGTGGTGGTGGGAGTGGATTATTCCCTGTCACCCGAAGCAAAGTTTCCCGTGCCAGTCAATCAGTGTGTCGGTGTTATCGAGCATGTTGTCGCCCAGGCTGCTGACCTGGGGGTTGACGCCTCCACCATCTCCTTTTCGGGGGACTCGGCGGGAGCCTACTTGGCCCTGGCTGCCACCCTTGCCTTGGCGGGCAAGGAATCGCCCATCAGCCCGTCCTGCTTGCTGCTCTTCTACGGCATTTACGGCCTGGAAGATTCCCCGGCCCGCCGCCTGCTGGGCGGCCCCTGGGATGGCATGGCCCGCGCTGACCTAGAGTTTTATTGGGGTGCCTACTTAGGTCAGCCCGAGGACATGCGGCACCCCTACGTGGACTGCCTGTCTGGCGACTTGACGGCAGTCCCGCCCACCTACCTGGCGGCGGCAGAACTAGACCCGGCCAAGGATGACAGTTACACCCTGGCCGCCCTGTTAACCCGGCTTGGTACACCCGTCGAACTGACAACCTTCAACGGCGTCCTCCACGGATTCCTCCATTACACGCGCGCCCTCGACGAGGCCACCGAGGCCTTCGTCCAAGCCGCGGCCTTCTATCGCACACACATAAGGGATTGAGCAACCATGACAGATAACCCTCTCGCCGCTGGAATGCCCGGATTTGGCCCCCTGCAAGGCGTCACCGTCGTGTATTCGGCCATCGAAATCGCTGGCCCCACCTCCGCCGCCCTCTTGGCCGAATGGGGGGCCAACGTCATCTGGCTCGAAAACACCTACGCCGGTGACTCCATGCGCGACACCGCCTGGATCAAAGAAATCGAGCGCCGCAACCAGCGGTCCGTCTCCATCAACCCCTTCAAGCCGGGTGGCCGTGAAGCCTTCCTCAAACTCATTGAGCAGGCCGACATCTTCATCGAATCCTCCAAAGGTCCGGTGTACGCCAAGCGCGGCCTCACCGACGACCTCCTCTGGGAACACAAGCCCGACCTGGTGATCAACCACATTTCCGGCTACGGCCACTACGGCGAAGACATCCGCGTCAACCGGGCCGCCTACGATGCCACCGTCCAGGCCTACATGGGCTACCTGGACCAGAACGGCCTTCCCGACCAGCCCATCGCGCCTGGCCCTTACGTGGCCGACTACTTCACCGCCCTCATGGTCGCCTCATCCTCCCTGGCCGCCCTCTACCGGGCCAAAGCCACCGGTCAAGGCGAATCCATCGACACTGCCATGCACGAGGTCATGCTCCGGGTGGGCGCCTACTACATGGTGGACTACCTCAACGAAGGCATCGAATACCCCCGGCCTGGCCCCCGCAACCAGAACCTGTCCGCCATCGGCCAATACAAGTGCGCCGACGGCTGGGTGTCCATCATTTGCTATGGGGCACCCCAAAACAAGTACCTGCTGGAAACCATCGGCCTGGGCCACCTGTGGGGCACCGAGGACGTCCCCGAGGGCTGCACCGCCCTGTGGCTGTCCAACCCGCAGGCGCCACTCATCGAAGAGAAACTTGTCGAATACCTGGCCGGGCAAAAGGTGGCCGATGTCGAAGCAGACTTCACCGCCCAAGCCATTGCCGCTGGTGAAATCATCCCCGTCCGTGACCTGGACAAGCAAGAGCACCTGCGGCTGCGGGAAGACTTTGTCGAATGGGAAACCAACGACGGACGGACGGTTAAAGGCGTGGGCATCTTCCCCAAGTTCGCCAAGAACCCCGGCCAGATTTGGCGGCCCATGCCCAAACTCGGTGCAGACACCGAAGCCGTGTTGACCGCTGCAGGTGTGAGTGCGGAAGAAATTGCCAGCCTTGCCGAAGCCGGACTGGTTCGCCTGGGTGAGTAACCGCAGGCCTGTCGTGCCGAAAGGACGCGACGGGAAG
>JAITCK010000224.1 GCA_031283115.1 Cellulomonadaceae bacterium
CCCGCGACCACAGACGCGACAACCGTGACCTCGACAGCCACCACACCTGCACTCGCTGCCGCGACAACAGCCCACCCTTGGGCAGCCACCCCCGACCAGGTGCTGGCCAGCCTCGACACCACGGTCGACGGCCTGTCCGACACCGACGCTGCCGCCCGCCTGGCCACCTACGGCCCCAACCGTCTCGACGCCACACCCCCCGCACCTTGGTGGAAGCGGCTAGCCGGCCACCTCAACGACGTGCTCATCTACCTGCTGCTCATTGCCGCGCTAGTCAAATCCTTCATCGCCATTTACACGGGCGACACCTCCAACTGGATTGACGTGTCCGTCATCGCCGCCGTCGCCGCCATCAACGTGGCTATCGGCATGGTTCAGGAAGGCCGGGCCGAAAAAGCCCTCGACGCCATCAAAGGCATGTTGTCCATGCGGGCTCACGCCCTACGCGGCGGCCCGGGAAACTCCACCGTCACCGACGTGGACGCTGAAACCCTGGTTCCCGGCGACATCATCAAAATCCGTCCCGGCGACCGCATCCCCGCCGACGCCCGCCTGTTAGAGGCCACCAACCTGCAAGTCGAAGAGGCTGCCCTGACCGGCGAATCTGTCGCCTCCGTCAAAACCGTCGACGCTGTCGCTGCTGACGCCAACGTAGGCGACCGCACGTCCATGCTGTTCTCGTCCACCCTGGTGGTCGCCGGAACAGGCACCGCCGTCGTCACGGCGACAGGCAGCCGCACGGAAATCGGCCGGATTCAAACCATGATTGCCGACGCCGACGACCTGGAAACCCCGCTGGCCAAAACGATGGCGCAGTTCGGTAAAAACCTGGCCGTGCTCATCCTCGGCATGGCCGCCCTCATGGTGGTGGTTGGCCTGGTTCGCGGCATGGACGGCCCTACGCTGGTGTCTGCGACCATCGGTTTCGCTGTCGCCGCTATCCCCGAAGGCCTGCCAGCCCTCGTCACCATCACCCTGGCCTTGGGTGTCCAGGCTATGGCCCGACGTAACGCGATTAGCCGCAAAATGGCTTCCGTTGAGGCGGTCGGGTCAGTGTCTACCATCTGCTCCGACAAGACCGGCACCCTCACCCAAAACGAGATGACCGTCCGGCACGTCTCCACCCGTGCTGGCGAATACGATGTCGAAGGCACCGGGTATGCCCCCGTCGGCCGCGTCATCGTCGCCGGTTCCCCCGACGGTGGGGACGCTGCAGAAGCCTCCGCGCCCGACCTCACCGCCCTAGCCCGCATCATGGCCGTCTGCAACGACGCCCACCTCGACCAAGACGCGACCACCGGACGCTGGACCCTGGTTGGTGAACCCACCGAAGGCGCCGTCCTGGTGCTGGGCCGCAAAGCCCACATCGACACGACCGCCTGGAAACGCATCGCCGAAATCCCCTTCGACTCCGCCACCAAATACATGGCCACCCTGTCCGAAGACCCCACCGGCGACCGCTGGGTGTTTGTCAAAGGCGCCCTGGATGCTGTGCGCGCCCGCTGCACCACCCAGTTGGCCGACGACGGCGTATCCGTTGAACCCTTCGACAGCGATTTTTGGGACGCCGAAATGTCCGCCCTGGCCTCGCAAGGCTTGCGGGTACTCGCGGCAGCCCACCTCGACATCGCCGACACCGCCGAAGAACTCCCCGCAGACGGCCCTCACGGCCTGACCATGGTCGGCATCGTCGGCATCGTCGACCCGCCCCGCCCCGAAGCCATCGACGCTATCGCCGAAGCCCGCGGGGCAGGCATCGCCGTCGCCATGATTACCGGCGACCACGCCGACACGGCCAAAGCTATCGCCCTCGAAATGGGCATTATCGACAGCCCTGACGCCCCCTCCCTCACCGGCGCTCAACTGGAAGCCATGACGGACGCCGACCTGCGTGAGGTCGCCCAAAACGTCCACGTTTACGCCCGCACCAGCCCCGAACACAAGATTCGCATCGTCCGCGCCCTACAAAAACACGGCGAAGTTGTCGCTATGACCGGCGATGGTGTCAACGACGCCCCCGCGCTCACCCAAGCCGACGTGGGCGTGGCCATGGGCATCAAAGGCACCGAAGCCACCAAAGAAGCCGCCGACATCGTGCTGGCAGACGACAACTTCGCCACCATCGAACGGGCCGTCGCCGAAGGCCGTCGCATCTACGACAACATCCGCAAAGCCATCCTCTTCATGCTGCCCACCAACGGTGCACAGTCGCTAGGTTTGCTGTTCGCGGTGCTGCTGGGCTGGGCCACCATGCCCCTGCTGCCCGTCCAAGTCCTGTGGATCAACATGGTCACCTCCGTGACCCTGGCCCTGCCGTTGGCCACCGAACCCGCCGAAGCAGGCATCATGCGCAGGGCGCCACGCGACCCCCAACAGGCCCTCATCACTGGAGCCTTCCTGCGGCGCATCCTCATCGTGTCCGTACTCATCGGTGGCGCCTCCCTGCTGGTGTTCGCCCTCGAATATCAGGGCATGTGGGGGCACGGAAGCGTGGCGCAAGCCCAAGCCGCCGCCCTGACCATGCTGGTGCTCGGCCAGGCCGCCTACCTCTTCAACTGCCGCTTCCTCAACCGGTCATCACTGACCTGGGCTGTCGCCCGCGGCAACAAGGCCCTCTGGTGGTCGGTGGGTGCCCTGGTGGCCCTCCACTTCTTCCTCCTCTACATGCCCTTCATGCAGGATCTCTTCCGGGTTTCCCCCATCGGCCTGCGCGAATGGGGGGTGACGTTTGGGCTGGCCGTTGCCATCTTCCTGGTCATGGAAGGCATCAAAGCGGTAGACCGCAAGCGTCACCCTGCCGTCGCCCAACAGCGCGCCTAAGCAGTTCGCCGAAACCATCAGAACAGCACCAGTGTGGCGGAGGCGGCTTTCGCCAATGCGCCTCTTTGCGCCTCTTTGCGCCTGACGATGGTGCGGCGGGCGTGCGCGATTGGACGCACGCCGCACCCTCCACTACAGTTTGGCGAGGCCCGCAGCCAGGCCGTGACGTTGAGTCGCTTCTGGGGCGGTGCCGCTTGCGAATGTAGCTCAGTTGGTAGAGCGCAACCTTGCCAAGGTTGAGGTCGCGGGTTCGAACCCCGTCATTCGCTCCCTGTGTTTCTGCCCGCATCCAGGTAGAGTGGAAACACCACATGGTGGGTTGCCGGAGCGGTTACGGAGCGGTCTGCAAAACCGTCTACACGGGTTCGAATCCCGTACCCACCTCCGAAGTTGAGGGCGAAGGAGCGCTTGCGTTCCTTCGCCCAAGACGAGAGGTGGGATGAGGAGCGAAGCGACGAATACCCACCTCGCAGACTGAGCGGAAAGTATGCTCGCATACTTTTCAGCGAAGGCCAGAGGTGGGGCGAAGCCCCACCACACAACCGCCCTGCGGGCCGTCTAACACCCCAACCCCACCAGCCCGCGCCACCGCAGCAGACACACAGACAACCCCATTTTGGACGAAACAACGAAAGTTGCTACAGTTCCCCACTGCAAGGGTGATTAGCGCAGCGGTAGCGCACTTCCTTCACACGGAAGGGGTCACTGGTTCGATCCCAGTATCACCCACGAAATCGACGGGCGGCCTGTGCTTGCGGAAACGTAAGCCGGGTCGCTTTCGTCATATCTGGCGGGGCTGTTAGAGGCGGCGTAGCAGGGTGAGGTGCATGGCGTCGGTGCCGTGAACGTGCGGCCACAGTTGGATGTCCACATGCTTCCCTTCGCCGAACTGCCCGATGTCGCCCCGCCCGTTGTCTGCCTGCTCAACGTCGCCCTGTCTGTCACCTAACTGCTCGCCGTCTGCCTGGCTACCGCCGTCACCGCTGAGGGGGATGATGTTGTCTGATGCCGTTTGCGCGACCACTTTGCGCACCGTGTCGGCGGCGTCGATGCGGGTGACGTCGTCGCGTTTGCGGAGCACGTCGTCGACGACGAACCGGGTTTCGGCCAGGTGGGGTGAGCAGGTGACGTAGGCGATGACACCGCCAGGCCGGGTGGCATCGATGGCGGAGGCCAAGAGTTGACGTTGCAGGGTGGCCAGGGCGGTCAGGTCTTTGGGGGTGCGGCGCCAGCGGGATTCGGGACGGCGGCGCAGCGCCCCCAGGCCGGTGCAGGGCGCGTCCACAAGAACCCGGTCGAAAGTGGCGGGGCTGTCGGTGCCCAGGTCACGTCCGTCGCCGGTGCGGACGGTAGCGACGCCGTCGGGGATTGCTTGGAGGTTTTGTTCCACTAGGCGGGCCCGGTGGGGAGCAACCTCGTTGGCGACCAGGGTAGCGCCGCGCTGGGCTGCGAGGGCTGCCAGCAGGGCCGCTTTGCCGCCCGGGCCAGCACACATGTCCAACCAGCGGGTGTCGCTGCCGTCCAGGGGGACGGAGGTGAGGGCCAGGGTGACCAGTTGGGAGCCTTCGTCTTGGACACCAGCCCGCCCGTCGGCGACGGCAGGAATACGGACGGGGTCGCCGCCTGCCAGGGTCAGGGCGGTGGGCGCCCAGCGTCCAGGTGTCAGGTCGAAGCCTTCGGGGGCGTCGACGGTGAGGGCGTCCGGGGTGACCAGGCCGGGGCGGGCGCAGACGGTCACCTGGGGGGCAGTGTTGTCGGCGTCAAGGAGGGCTGCGACGTCGGCGGGGTCGCGGCCATCCCCGGCCAGGGCTTCGCGTAGGGCGCGGGTAATCCACACCGGGTGCGACCCGACGGCGGCCAAGGCGTCCGTCTCGTTGGCGGCGGCCTCCCGCAGCAGGGTCAGCCAGTCTTCGAGCGGCTTGTCGGCGACGCGGCGCAGCACAGCGTTGACCATCGTTGACGGCCCCGCCCCTACCGTGTCCCGTGCCAGGCCAACCGTCTCTGAGCAGGCGGCGTGGACGGGCACTCGCATCCCTAACACCTGGTGGGCACCCAGGCGGAGCACATCTAGCAGGGGGGCGTCGATGGCGTCCAGGGGGCGGTCGGTGCAGTGGGTGAGGATGGCGTCGTAGCGTCCGCGCAGGCGCAAGGTTCCGTAGGCCAGTTCGGTGGCGAAGGCGGCGTCGCGGCCGGTGATGTGGCGTTTTCGCAGCATGGGCGGGAGCACCAGGTTGGCGTAGGAGTCTGACGTGTCGACGGCCCGAAGGGTGTCGTAGGCGGCCATGCGGGCCGGGTCGGTGCCCTTGCGGCGCTGCGAGGGGGCTTGCGCAGACCGGCGCCGGTCGGTCGGATTGTCGGCGGCCCGGAAGCGGGCGGCGCTGCGTTCATGCCCGCGCGAGTTGCGGCGGTCGTTGTGGTCA